>JANWHX010000288.1 GCA_025450235.1 Chitinophagaceae bacterium
CTTTCACCCAACGGTTCACCTCCTAAGAGCATCAATGTTGTGTTTTCTTTTGCCAAAATTGCCGGATCAACAGTTTTATTGAAGACCAGCATTTGCCCTTCATGATAAATATTTCCCGACACTTCAACACTTCCTTTTGTAATGTAAAAACCTCTTTCCGAATGCTCTTTCGGAAGGCCAAACCTTGCACCTTGCTGAAGAATTACATGCAGGTAAAACAAGGGAGAGCTTGTTTTCACTTTGTTACTAAGTCCGTAAGCGTTACCTGCAATGAGTCTCATCCACACACCCTTGTCGGTAAATACCGGTAATTGATCCGGTGTATAGTTATTAAAAGAAGGAGCTGCTTCTTCGTCTTTTACAGGAAGCGCTACCCATGTTTGTATCATTTCCAATTCTCCTCCTGCAAGTGCAGCCGGATCTTCAAACCTTTCTGAGTGAGCAATGCCCCTGCCGGCTGTCATCCAGTTTACCTCACCGGGGCGGATAATTTGCTCTACACCCAAACTATCGCGGTGTGTTACCTGCCCGCCAAAAAGGTAGCTTACAGTTGAAAGTCCGATATGCGGATGCGGCAACACATCCAATGATGATGGTGCCGAAGGAATTTCCGCAACTGGTCCCGCATGATCCATAAAAATAAATGGACCAACCATTCGCCGCAACCGGAAAGGAAGAATGCGTTTAACCTTCATTGATTTACTGATAGCGGCATTACGTGCTTCAATAACAATTTCAAGCATCGTGATAACTTATACTGGAATAATATTGTAAAGGTACTGGTTCCTGTTAAGTTCGGTTTCGTTGCCGGTCCGGAGGACTCCTTTGGAGGAATTCGGGAAGGCGATAAGATAAAGCAACCTATAAATCAATTTTTACCGTCTTTTCATCTTACCGGCTATTTTAAAAACAGCACGCCGGTAACCGTGAAAAAATCGAGAAACAAATAAGGAATAGGGGTTTAAATTATTTATGCCAATATGCTTTGCGTTAATTTTGGCAAACCTATAAATGAAAATTATGAAAATTGGTATCGCCGCAGATCATGGCGGGTTTGAATTAAAACAAATCATTCAGCCTTTTCTTTTATCACTGAATCATGAAGTAATCGATTTTGGAGCATACGAGCTAAACAACCTTGATGATTATCCCGACTATGTAATACCACTGAGTAAAGCAGTGGCAACAAAAGAGGTAGAAAGAGGAATTGCTATTTGTGGCAGCGGCGTTGGTGCAGCAATTGTTGCAAATAAGATCCGCGGTGTGAGAGCATCTTTAATAAATGACCATTTTTCAGCACACCAGGGTGTAGAAGATGATGATATGAATCTGCTATGTCTCGGTGGCCGCATCACCGGCTTTGCGGTAGCAAAAGAATTAGTAAAAGTGTTTTCAGAATCGAAATTTTCTGGTGGTGAAAAATATGTGAGGCGGTTAAATAAAATTATAAACCTGGAGAAATAAGTCCGTTAAGTTCGGATAAACAAAGGATGATTTACCCGACAGCGTACATAGAATCAATATGAGCGAAGACAAATATAGTTTGGGAATGATAGGATTGGGAACGATGGGACGCAATCTTTTGTTGAATATGGCTGACCATGGTTTTGCTGTTGCCGGCTATGATAAAGACCAGTCAAAGATAACCCTGTTCGAAAATGACGGAGCAGGAAAGCCAGTAAAGGGTTTTACGACGCTCAGCGATTTTATAAACAGCCTGGCTCAGCCTAAAGTAATTATATTATTAGTACCTGCCGGCAAAATTGTGGATGCGGTGATTGAAGAATTGGAGCCCTTGCTCAGCAAAGGAGACATAATTATTGACGGGGGAAATTCTCATTTCAATGATACAACAACGAGGGTAAACAGGTTAGCGCAAAAAGGATTCCATTTTTTCGGAATGGGCATTTCCGGTGGCGAAGAAGGCGCAAGAACAGGCCCCAGTATGATGCCCGGCGGAGATATGGCGGCTTATCTTTTTGTAAAACCTGTACTGGAAACTATTGCGGCAAAAGTAAATGGCGAAGCATGTGTGACTTATATTGGCCCGGGCGCATCCGGGCATTTTGTAAAAATGGTGCACAATGGAATTGAATACGCACTGATGCAGTTAATTGCAGACACATACGAAGTTTTGAAAAATGGCTTGCGGATGAACAACGAAAAGATTTGCCAGGTGTTTGCGGAATGGAATAAAGGCAAACTGCAATCATATTTGCTGGAAATTACGGCTGATATTTTTTTGTATCGAAATGAAGACGGCAATTTTTTAATTGACCAGATAAAAGATGAGGCCAGGGCAAAAGGCACGGGCAAATGGACCACACAAGTTTCTACTGATCTTGAATTGCCTATACCCACAATAGATATAGCAGTGGCCATGCGTGATTTATCGAAATACAAATTGTTGCGGACAGAAGCCAGCAATGCTTATAAAAATGAAAGCAATAGTATTGCGGAAATAAATAACAACGATTTCCCCGCGAAGCTGGAAGATGCATTTTATTTTTCCATGATCCTCATTTATGCGCAAGGCATGCATTTATTATCAAAAGCTTCAGTTGCGTATGATTATAAACTGAAACTGGATGAAATCGCAAAGATCTGGCGTGGCGGTTGCATCATCAGGGCTTCTTTATTGGAAATAATTCACCAGGCATTTAAAACAAATCCTGGCCAGCCGCATTTATTATTAGACAAGGATGTGGAATCAATTATTAAGAAAATAGTGCCCATCGCAAGAGAAGTGGTAGTAAAAACTATTAGTGCAGGCATTTCGGTACCTGCTTATGCGGGTACCTTAAGCTATTTCGACGCTTTGTGCTGTGAACATATGCCGTCGAATTTGATACAGGCGCAGCGGGATTATTTTGGGGCACATACGTACGAGTTAATTGGCAAAGAAGGAAGTTTTCATACAACCTGGAAAAAAAGAAATGATTGATGATAGTATTGGTTGCAATAAACTGATTGCAACACAAGTATGAGGAAACCCGATGCTGGTAATATTATTATTAAAACAGACAGAATATTGTGAAAGACATAAAATCGCAGCCAACCATCTTCGTCATTTATGGAGCAACTGGTGATCTCTGCCGCCGGAAATTAACGCCGGCATTATATAATTTGTCATTGGATGGCTGGATGCCTGAGAAATTTTCTATTATCGGCACAGGAAGAACAGCATTAACCAATGAAGAATTCAGAAATAAATTATTGGAGGGTATCAACCAGTTTTCACGCAGTGGGAAAGCGGAAGATGATAAATGGGCAGCATTTGCGAAGCATATATTTTATGAGGCGGCTGATTTGAATAATTATGAATCGTACCAGGCTATCTGCGATCACATCAATAAATGCGAAAAGGAATGGAATGATAAAGCTTACGTTATTCATTATCTCGCGGTAGCACCGTCATTATTTCCGGTAATTGCCGGGAACATTGCAAAAATTAAACTTGCCGAACAAAGGGATAACACAAGGATTGTTATTGAAAAACCATTTGGTCATGATTTGGAATCCGCTAAAGAATTGAACCAGTTACTGAATGAAAATTACAGGGAAGAACAGATCTATCGCATTGACCATTACCTCGGCAAAGAAACCGTGCAAAACTTGCTGGCCTTTCGTTTTGCCAATGCTATTCTCGAACCTTTATGGAACCGGAATTATATTCAGTATGTACAAATTTCCGTGACAGAGGAACTTGGAATGGAAGGTCGTGGTGAATATTATGAAACCGCGGGGGCGATGCGGGATATGGTTCAGAATCACATGCTCCAATTACTATGTCTGATCGCGATGGAGCCACCTAATAATTTTAATGCGGCGGAAATACATGGGCGTAAGGTGGACGTATTGAATGCAATGCGAAAGTTTACTCCTGAAGAAATCAAAACCTCGGTGGTAAGAGGGCAGTATGCAAAGGGCTGGATGCAGGGAAAAGAAGTGCCGGGTTACCGGGAAGAAAAAGGCGTAAAACCAAAATCAAATACCGAAACATTTGCGGCGATTAAATTTTTCATTGATAACTGGCGATGGCACGGCATTCCTTTCTATGTAAGAACAGGTAAGCGACTGCACCAATCATCTTCATTGATAAGCATTCAATTTAAGGACCTTTCACATTTTGTTTTTCCGCCGGAAGCGGTTGAAAGCTGGCAGCAAAACCGTTTAATCATCAGTATACAACCAGAAATGAGTATCCGGTTACAGGTACAGGGTAAACGCCCGGGGTTAGCAATGCTGCTGAATACAGTGGATATGGTATTTGACTATAAAACTACTTATCCCAGTTATACACAGGAGGCATATGAAACATTATTGCTGGATACTATGATTGGTGACCAGACTTTATTCATGCGTGGTGACCAGGTAGAAGCGGCATGGGGACTGCTTATGCCGATCATTCGTACATGGATGAACAAACCATCATTGCATTTTCCAAATTATTCGGCAGATTCATGGGGACCTGAGCTTGCCGAAGCATTAATTGCCGCAGATGGCTTTCATTGGATCTCCTTACCCATGAATAACAAACCTTAAAAAGATGATTAACATTTATAAAGATGCAGAACAAGCAATAAAAGGTTTGGCTGATTATTTTGTACAAACCGTAAATGCAGCCATTAAAGAAAAAGGACGATGTACCATTGTACTATCAGGAGGCAACTCGCCAAAAAAACTATATAAATTATTGGCATCATGGGAGTATGGCAGGCAAATTGACTGGGATAAAACTTATTTCTTCTTTGGTGATGAGCGCTATGTACCCTTTACTGACCCGGATAACAATGGGAGTATGGTAAAAAAAATCCTGTTTGACCCGTTGAGAATTGCGGATGGAAATATTTTTTACATCAATACTTCTGTTCCACCTGATGACGCTGCAAAAAAATATGCACAACGCGTCCTCTCGCATTTTAAAAATAGGCCCGTACAATTTGACCTGGTACTGTTGGGGCTTGGCGACAATGCTCATACCGCTTCTCTATTTCCTCACACACCTGTATTGAAGGAACAGAAAGCATTAGTGAAAGCAGTTTACCTTGAAGATCATCAGTCCCACCGCATCACCATGACTGCTGCATTGATCAATGAATCACATGCTATAGCATTCTTAGTTTATGGAGAAACAAAAGCCAAAGCGGTGCAGAATGTGCTGGAAGGAGAAAAAGATTTTGACTCTTACCCGGCTCAATTAATTATTCCTGAAGAAGGAGTGGTGCACTGGTTTTTAGATGAGGCGGCGGCAGGGAGTTTAAGAAACAGGGAGTGATATACATTTACTTCAAATAGTCAACACTTCACAAGTTTCAAATTAAGTTCCAGGAAACAAGCTCCAAGTAAAATCCGAAAAAAGAATCCCGAAGCTTCGGGACGGAATTCGAAATAATCGATCCCGATGGAAGAACTTTTCGTATTTCGAGCTTATGATTTCGGATTTACATTCGTCTGACTTATTGAACTGCCATTGATTCATCTTTTTCTCCATTTTGCCTACTAACAAAACGATATCCAACACCTGATTCGGTAAGAAGATACTCGGGTCTGTTGGGATCGTCTTCAATTTTTTTCCTGATCTGCGCAATAAA
>JANWHX010000289.1 GCA_025450235.1 Chitinophagaceae bacterium
ATTGATTTAGTGGTGAGGTCAGTAATTACTCCCTCTAAACCATAACCGACCTGGATAGCCGCTTTCCTGTTGCCCTGGCCACCCCCGGTTGAAATTAATATTACCACACCATTATTGAACTCTTTACTTCCCACTCCCCATTTCCTTCCTAATGCAATTGCATAATCATCGGCCGAATATCCTTCAAGACTTTCTACAATTATAATAGCCACCTGGTTGGAGGTACTGTCATCATAGGCATCCAGCTTTTGCTCCAGCGCATGTATTTGTTCCTGCGTGAGAAATTTACCGGTAAAATCATTTACCAGCTTTGGCGGTGAGGGCCGGTTTGGAATTGCTTTTTCATCCTGCGCCGAGGCACAAAAAGAAATGAGCAATACAATTATTCCTAAAATTCTTTTCATGGAGTCTTAACTGCCGAATACAATGTCATCCGGTAATTCATTTTTATCTGTCTTATTATCAAAGGGGAAATTAGAATATAACGCTTCGCCTATATCTGTTACACATTGGCAAATACCGGCAGCATTATCTTCCCTGTTAAAATTGCTGATCAATAGCTTTATTTCATTGTTCCAGTATTCCTGCCCAAGTCTTTTATAAATACCTTCATCTGCAAATATTGCAAGTTGGTGATCCTTCATAGCAATATACAGCAACACGGCATTCCGGTCGGCAGTCTTTTCCATTTTTAGACCAAAGAATATCTCAGCAGCCCTGTCAATAGCGTCTACATATTTGCAACGGCTTTCTACGAATACGCGTATCTCACCGCTGGTGCGCCTTTCAGCATGTTGAACAGTATCAACAATTCGCTTTTTTTCTTCCTCAGTAAAAAATTGTTTCTTTTTTGAAAATGAAAACACCTTGTCAGTTTTAAAATTTTATCTCTACTGCTTTGTCGCTGCCGCCAACTGCTTCAAATCCTTCTTTCTTTTTGAAGCCGGTTAACCCCGCAATAATATTGGCTGGAAATGATCTTACTTTCTTATTATAAGCCGCTATCGCTTCATTGAAGTCATTTCGTGCAACCTTTATCCGTCGTTCAGTTCCTTCAAGCTGCACCTGCAATCCGGCATATGCTTCTGTTCCTTTCAAAGCAGGATATCTTTCAACAAGAAGTATAACCCGGTTAACTGAAGCCGCGACGCTATCTTGCAGACGGCTCTGGTTTTTAAAGTTATCCGCTGTAATTTGAGTGGCAGACAATCCAGTTGAAGATCTCGCTTCCGCTACTTTTTCCAATGTTCCCTGCTCAAAGCCAGATACACCTTTCACTGTATTGACAAGACTGGGAATAAGATCCAATCGTCGCTGGTATGTATTCTGCACTTCCGACCATTGCTGTTTTACTTTTTCCTCTTTCTTCACTAATGAATTATAAAGAATGATGGAATACAAGATTAAAACAGCAAGGATGCCCCCAACTATGTAGCCGGTATATTTCTTCTTTGGCATAATGAAAGGCGATTAGAATTGAACTTTCGGGGCTTTTTCAGCGCCTTCATCTGCTTTAAATCCTTCTTTGGCTTTGAACCCAAACATCCCTCCGAATAAATTCATCGGGAACGATCTCAATTTTACGTTATATGAATTAACCGATTCATTAAAGTCTCTCCGGGAATTTCGTATCTCGCCTTCTATACCATCCAGCTGGCTTTGCAATTTGGAAAAATTCTCCGTGGCTTTCAGTGTTGGATATGCCTCCACCGTAGCCAATAACCGGCTGAGTGAGCCACTCAACTGACCTTGTGCCGCCTGAAATTCTGCAATTTTCTCCGGCGTAAGGTTATCCGCATTAATGTTTACACTTGTTGCCCTGGCCCTTGCTGCAATTACATCCGTCAGTGTTTTCTGCTCAAAGTTGGCAGCGCCTTTTACAGTATTGACAAGGTTATCCACCAGGTCTGCTCTTTTCTGATATTCCGTTTGAACATTATTCCATGATTTTTTTACACCCTCGTCTTTTTTCACCAATCCATTATACCCGCCACAACTCCAAACGCCGAGTATCAGTATAATGCCTAATACAATTAATAACGTAAGATTTCTTGTTCCTTTCATTTTGGTAGTTTTTTGTGAGTTCGAAAATAGAACATTTCGTAATTCATCAAGGTAAATTTTCGGTTAGTCAAGGTGTATTGTCGGTGAGCTGCAATTGAATGATCTTGCGGCATGATTTTGGCCCATTTCACACTTCAAAAGGCTATTATGAGACTTACCAGAAAGTACGCCTGGCTGCTATTGATCCCTCTTGTAGCTGCCTTACATTGTAAAAAATCCAACAAAAATGTCGAACCGCCCGGAGCCGTAGAAATTAAAGACAGTGCCATAGTGAGCAATCTCAATTACCCCTGGGAAATTCTGTGGGGACCTGATAATTATATATGGATGACAGAGCGAGGCGGACGGATCAGTCGTGTGAATCCGGGTACCGGCGTTGTTACACCCATATTGACCATTTCCGAAGTTGTATCTAATGGCGAAGGCGGGCTACTTGGAATGGTCTTACATCCGAATTTTTCATCCACGCCGCAAGTATTTGTAGTGTATGATTATAATAATGGCAGCAACTACCGGGAAAAAGTAGTCAGGTATAACTATAATGGTACTACGCTGACGAACCCGGCCATATTAATTGACAACATTGCCGCATCTTCTATTCATAATGGAAGCCGTTTGGTAATAACTCCTGATCTGAAATTATTCATCAGTACAGGTGATGCCTCTAATACATCACTGCCTCAAAACATTTCATCTGTCAATGGAAAAATCCTGCGGATTAACCTGGACGGAACTATTCCTGCCGATAATCCTGTCGCCGGAAACCCTTATTGGTCATTTGGCCATCGCAATCCGCAGGGGCTGGTGTTTGCAAACAATAGATTGTACAGTGCAGAACACGGCCCGAGTAATGATGATGAAATAAACGTTATAGAGAAAGCAAAGAATTATGGTTGGCCGAATGTGGAAGGATTTTGCGATGGATCCGGGGAACAAAGCTTTTGTTCCACCAACAATGTGAGAGAACCGGCAAGGAACTGGACACCGACTGCAGCTGTTTCGGGTCTTGATTATTACAATGGTGACCTGATACCACAATGGAAAAATTCTTTGCTGGTTGCCGCACTAAAAAATGCGAGGATCTATCAAATGAAGCTGGATGGTTCATTCACTTCCATCACCCAGACCAATGAATATTTCACCAATGTATATGGAAGGTTGCGAGATATCTGTATCTCACCTTCCGGCAAGATCTATGTCTGCACCAGCAACGGAGGGAATGATAAGATCATTGAGATTAGTAAGAAATAGGATATTAGGATATTGAGATATTCGGATATTGAGATATTCGGATATTGAGATATTCGGATATTAAGATATTCGGATATTCCTTTGGCTTGGGCTGCTCAGAGATTACTCAACGTTTTTTCAATTTGGAAATACCGGTAACTGTCCCTGTAACTGTTGCAGGTACTCCACCCTGCGTAATAGTTTGCGTAAACGTTGTAGCGACCTTCATATATAAAGTATCTCCATGCCAGCTCAACTTAGAACCAACAGAACCGGTTGAAATATTGCCTGATGGATCAGGAAAGCCGATAGGGCCAGTAATGGTAATTGAGTCGGTACTATTGCGAACATAACTGGATGTGCTGCTGGTTGGAGGAGACGAGACGACGAATGGAAAATCGGAATCATCCACTAAAATACCATCGATGTACGTTTTTCCATTCATAATGGTATCTATGGAATATGCGTTATCAGTTGAGATAACTTGATTAGCCGTTATCTTTACCGTGCCGGAATTGTTTTGCGTATTATAATCGCTCACAGTCACCGTTTTGAGATTTTGACCCGCCTGGCTTACCTCCACGGTGCTGCTGGTATGAGCGGTCATTCCTACAAAATTATATTCACCGACGATATTGCTGGTATTGTTTCCATTGCCATTTCCACCCGTATTACCCGGCGGAACGTCAATACTTAGTTCTTTCTGGCAGGAAGAAAGGCTACAAACAGCAGCAATAAAAAGAAGGAGTTTTAGGGCACTTATCGATCTCATAATTTCTTGGTTAGAAAACGCAAAATACTCATAAATCCAATACCGGCCTAACTATTGGATGCACATTATAGTGCGTTTTTTTCCGTATGTGCGACAGTAATCAGGAGATGCCTCCTGCGTCGGCATGACAAATCCTTTTGTCACGCTGAGGTACGAAGCGTCTGTCTTAACTACTAATTATGCCATTTGGGTAGACCATGCTGCGTTTGCCACTTGCAAAAAAGTTACTTGTAATCAAGTCAAATACTGACGGCATTAATTTTTCTCGGCGATAGCCGCTATTCCAGGCAACGTTTTCCCTTCAAAATACTCAAGCAGAGCGCCACCGCCAGTCGAGACATAACTGACTTTATCAGCAAACCCAAATTGGTTTACGGCTGAAACAGAATCGCCGCCTCCTACCAATGAAAAAGAACCATCCTCTGTAGCTTCCGCTATTGCTGTGGCGACCGCTTTTGTGCCATGTTGAAATTTTTGCATTTCAAAAACTCCCATGGGACCATTCCATAAGATCGTTTTGGAATGTTTGATCACGTTGCAGAATTGAGTGCAGGCGTTAGGCCCGATGTCTAATCCCATCCAGCCGTCAGGAATGTTATTGCTTGGCGCCATGGACGTTTCAGCTTCATTGGAGAAATTATTTGCGATCAAAGAATCGGAAGGTAAATGAATGCAAACATTTTTCTCTTGCGCTTTTTTCATAAGATCATTTGCAGTGTCCAGCCTGTCCTCTTCGCAAAGTGATTTTCCGATTTTGCCGCCTGCGGCTTTCATAAAAGTATACGCCATTCCGCCCCCGATAATAATATCAGTAGCCCTGTCCAATAGATTTTCAATGATCAGTATCTTATCTGAAACCTTTGCACCGCCAATGATCGCGACAAAAGGTTTTTCTGATTGGTGTAAGACTTTTTCTGCACTGGCTACTTCGCTCTCCATCAGTAAACCAAACATTTTTTTATCCGGTGGAAAAAATTTTGCAATGATCGCAGTCGATGCATGTGCTCTGTGGGCGGTACCAAACGCGTCATTTATGTACACATCACCAAGCTTTGCCAATTGCCCGGCGAATTTTTCATCACCCTTTTCCTCTTCTTTGTGAAAGCGAAGATTTTCCAGCAACAACACTTCTTTAGGCTGCAGTTTTTTGGCAGCCTGTTCAGCTTCCTTCCCGATACAGTCATCGGCAAATGAAACGGGAATTCCGCCAAGTAATTTCAAAAGGTGATTGATCAAATGTTTTAGCGAGTATTTCTCTGAGGGCCCATCTTTGGGGCGACCAAAATGCGACATCAGTATTACGCTGCCCCCATCATCTATGATCTTTTTGATCGTAGGAATGGCCGCCTTTATCCTTGTATCGTCCGTAATCTCATATTTCTCATTCAATGGGACATTAAAATCAACACGGACCAGCGCTTTTTGTCCTTTAAAATTATAATCAGAAAATTTACTCATAAAAAAATTGTTCTTGTTTAATTCAAAGCTATGTCAAAATCAAGTTCGATCGGTTTGAGGTCCACCACGTGGCATTTTTTACAAAATTCAGGTGTTTCATTTTTATACCACATCGCCCTGAATTGCCGGTACTCCTTGCTATTCAGACATTGCATCAGGGAAGTATCAAACACATTGCCGAAATTCAATTCCTTGGGAAATGGTTTGGCACAACACGGAGTCATATATCCATCCCAGCTGATATAAAAATGATTCCATGGAAGGTGACATTTCTTAAATTCATTTTTCTTCTTTACATCCCAGATGCTCAGTTCAACGTTTCCCGATTGCTTCGAAAAATCAAAAGCCTGTTTCAGTTCATTTTTGAAATCGTCTCCGTGAAACAAGTCGTAATAACTGACGTCCGCTGACGTGATACTGCCGACATTCACCGGAGTGATATTTAAAAAAGAAACTCCCAGTTCAGAAGCAAGTTTTACTACATCCTTCATTTGTTTGTAATTCTCTTTTACGGCAACAAAATTGAACATCACGGAGACCTTCTTTTCCCTGCAAACGGCCACCAGCTTTTTGGTTGTTTCAAAAAAGAAACCGTAGTCACTCTTCAGTCTCACCGTCTCATACGTTTTACCAATGCCATCAATGGATATTTGTACTGTATCCAAATAAGGCGCCAGCCGTTCGATATAGTTCTCTGCACCCGGTATATGCGCATTCGTGGAAATAAAAGTCTGGATGCCTTTATTCTTACTTTTTATATATTGTAAGATATCCTCCAGTTTTTTGTATAATAAAGTTTCGCCCAGTCCAGTCAACCCTATTGAATCAATATAAGGGCC
>JANWHX010000290.1 GCA_025450235.1 Chitinophagaceae bacterium
ACATAGCACCATCAAAGTAATTAACAGTCCCTGGTCACTTCGAACATACGTAAACAATACATCAATTCCTACAAAGGCAGCTGTAATCGGAAAGCCCAGCATACCGATGGCAGCGAAAAAAAATAACAGCCCTGTTTTTTCCTGCTCATACATATAACCATGAAATTGGTTGAGAGAAATATCATTGTCAATAGCTTTGATTTTTTGCAAACAATAATATCCCAGGAAAAAAGCCAATAAAACTCCGCTTATATAAAAAAAGATTTCGATCAGGCGGACCTCGGATGTATTAAACAATACAGCAGCTATGATAAACAAATGTGCGGTCAATAAGTAGATCCACGCCTTTAAAGCTGATTGCCTGTAAGAAAAGGCAAAAAGAATAACTGTTAATGCAATACTCATTAAAACAAGGGATAAAGCACTTCCTAAAGAGGAACTGATATTTTGATTGACCTGGCCAAGACATAAAAAGGCAAGTCCCGCCACAGTAAGAACGATTATAAAGACGGTAGATTGCAAAAACCGGAATTGTTTTCCGAGCCATTTAAAAGGGCTCCATAAATAAGCAAACATCATGCTGTCCAGATTCCATTCTTTAATGCCCAGCATATATAAGGAGGCTCTTAGTTTTGATACTGGTTTTTGTTTTGGAACAGTATAGTGAAAATATTGATGGTGTACAAGGTAGTTTAATACCGAAGGAGAAACCAGTAATTGATAGGTCCTTAAAAAAGCATTGCCTGCAAAATGTACCAGTACAAGCCAGTGAAAGCCCAGTGCCACTTCAATAAACATCAATCCTATTTGTGCCGCGGATGAATAGGCAATTTGTGTTTTAACGGTTGGCTGTGTTCTTGCTATTAATGTAGCAATTATTGCTGTTAATGCGCCGATAACGATGATGCTGATTTTTGCCCACAACATATCTTCCCAAAAAGGATGCGTGCGCAACAACAAAAAAATACCAATATGCACACTCAGCGAGCCATAGAATATGGCAGACGAAGAAGTGGGACCCTCCATTGCCCTTGGCAGCCACGTCGTGAAGGGAAACTGCGCGGATTTGATAGCAGCGGGTAATATCAGCATGCAAACAATAAAGACAGCCATTCCCGTATGGCCGGATTGAATAGCCAAATTTTTAGCTTCCCCCAATTCTGTGAAGCTGATATTCTGGTGGGTAAGATGATGCATCATCCACATGGCAAGCATGAGAGATACATCGCTGATACGGTAATAAGAAATAGCTTTGAATGCATTTTTTACCGGCAGATAACGGTTACGGTAAAAAGCTATAAGTAAGAAAGAACATACCCCCTTTATTTCCCACCCGATGAAAAGGGTTTCAAAATTTCCCGATAAAATAATAAAGTTATAGCCAGCTGCAAACAACAATATTGTGTTGAAAAATCGTTTGTAGCCCTGGTCACGATGCATGTAATATTTACTGAAAGTAGCTACAAGGAAAAATAATAAGGCCCCGACAATGCTGAACACGGCTGTTATTTCATCGTAATACAATTCAATGGCAAACACAAAATGTTCAGCCTGGTAAAGGGTGGTCAGGCGATAGCTAACCGGTTCAAGTCCGTTTAACATCCACCACACAAAAAATGAGACGGAGAGCAGTATATAAAACACTTTGGCAAAACGCACAATGTTACCAATGGCTCTTTCACTTTTGTTTTGCCAGAAAAGGCTTACAAAAAATGCCAGGAATGGTATGGCGATAAATAAGACGAGTAATTGATTCATTTATTGCAATATTTTTTTTAGTCTAACAGGTAAACAGGCAAATTTTCTTCTGTCGCATGTACAATGTGATTCGTTTCCATTTCCTTCGCCCCTTCAATAAATTCCTCCATGTTGTGAATGGTTTTTATTTCCCCGGCATGGGTAATAGGGTCATACTTTACAAACGAACCTTTATTAAAATAATAAAACTGCTTTTCAATCGGATGCAGCGCTACAATATGCACCCACTCATTCTTATACCATTCAAATACTTCGGGTGAAGACTGTATAGCTTTCAAAACAATGTCGGGTTTGTGTTCTACAATCACCAGCAGGCGCACCGGGTCATGTACTTCAATCATCTGCCAGGGCAGGCCGGGCCGCAGATCACCATCACTGCTGTTGGCCACAGCAAACAAACCCATTACGTTATGAGGTAGTTTGGTACCTGCGCCCATCTTAATATTATCCACCCTGGAAAAATAATATTCCAGGTTTATACCACCGCAAACCAAACCGATGGGCCGCATTACTGCTGAAAGAATGCCTCCATCGGGATCGGTTGTATGATCATAGCTGTTGAGAAAGGCGCGCCGGTCCAGGAATAATCCTTTGGTAATTTTCCTTCTGCCTATAATGGCCAGTGTATTGGTGCCATGTCCAAGCTCAGGCCGGGGCTCAAATAAAGAAACTGAACGGTTATGAATAGCTTTGCGAACCTGCTCTAATTCCTGCCTGGTATTAATGGATGCAAATCGCCGGCTTCTTTCTTTTGCATTAAGATTTAACGCTGTTTCAAAATTTTGTATGTTGATGATATGTGCCTTTGTGTTTTCTGCGCTCAGTATGTTTTCATCATACCAGGCCATTACATCCGCTGCCGTGTCATGCATACTACCGACAAACTGTGTGGTCTCCGGAATGCAGATTCCTTTTGTGGCCAGTATCTCTCTTACTTTTTTATAATTTAATATGAAAGCCTGCACTCTTGCATTGGTGGCGCCGGGCCTCCCGCTGCAGGCCCCGCAATCATGTGCCCCGTGATGCGGATTGTTGGCACTGCTGCTGCCGTGCGCAACAATATAAACAATCGGTGCAAATTGTTTAATTAAGCCAATGCCTCTTAAAAAGCCCTCGGCTCTCGCAGCCATTTCGTCAAGAGTATAACCAATCTGCAATCCATTTTCGGTATCTGCCGGGTTTTTATTTTCGATGGTAAGCTTCGACTGTTTATCCATGTGCCCATAAGCGTTTGAAATAGCCGGGCTCATTTTGGGGCGAAACATCATTTGAAGTTTTTTTATAAAAGCCCAAAACCCAAAGCTGATGCTTAAGAAAAACCCGGAAAAAATTCCATGTGTGTGTTTGGTATAAAGCAGTTCTTCTTTCCTGGATGATTTTGCATCAGACTCTTTAATCAAATATTTGGGTGTAACCGGTGCCGGGCAAAGTTTATCATAGAACTTGCTGCCCTCTTGCTGAAAATAAAACTCTACACCAAAAAATCCCGGAGCACCAAAAGTTTCAGCCCTTTTATCAACTGCTTCTATGTGCCGGCGAATGGAATCTTCTCGTTCGTCAATGCAGAAGATTGCTTGGAAAGAAAGCCCCCCTACCCCCCAAGGGGGGTTCTCAGAGTCTGACGTCACTGAGACTTTGCCATTCATCGGAAAATTTGAACTGTAGGGATCCAAGAACCCCCCTTGAGGGGGCAGGGGGGCCGCCATTAGTATTCCCTTCAACACCGAATCATAATAACTCCATTCAAAAGCATCCTGCCATAATTCGATTACTTCGGCAAATTCAGTTTTAGGCACCTCAGCAAATAAATCAACCGGTCGCTCAGCAGTATGACTGGACAATGGTTGCCATCTATTACCCAGGCTATGATTTAATGCATCCAGTTCCATCAGCAATTCAAACTCCACCAGTTCTTTAAATGTTATCTTTTTGTTGTCGAGCAAAGTTTGCGGATTATCCTCCACCGCACTTACAAAGCCGCTCCAGCCGTGATGTGCAAAATGTTGATCAAAGAGGTATTGTTCAAAATACTCCTCGTTACCAACAATTGTCTTCAATAAAGATGTTATCGAATAATTACCAGCTAAAAATTGTTGTCTTACCCCCTTTGTCTTAAAGAAACTGGCGAAGCTATTTTGCTCCAGCTCTTTCATACTTTCAATAAAAGTCTTATTTACAACCGGGAAACTATCAATAGCAATACCCTGGTCTAAAAAAGCGCAAAGGATACGAAACAGCAACGGATGTACTTTATTATCCAAATCCAGCTGATAAACATCTTTCCAAAGCTTACGGAACTGGCCAATTCGGGGACGGTTAACAGTATCATACCCGTAGTTCAGCATATTGTTTTTCCATCCAGGCACGTCCGTTTTTTTATTGGCGATCACCATTTGCAACACGTCTTCTCTTATCCTGCCTGTTTTATACATTTCCCTGTATTCGGACAATTGTAAATGCACCTGGAAGCCGAAAATCCTGGACGCTTTGAAAATGGCATCATAGAATTTCATATGCTGAAAGGCATGCAGGGAATTATGATGAATAAAATCTTTTAACGCTTGCTGCGACGGCAGGTAGTGCTTCAGCTCATGCAGCACATTCTTTTCATCAAACGGTGCAATATGTGCATTTTGATGATGATCTGTGATCGTCATTGTCTCCATAATCATTTCTTTTCATTTAATAATTAAGCTGGTATATCGCATGCAGGTCTTTAGAGCATTTAAATGTTACTTCCAGGTCGTTAATTATGCCATTTTCCAAACCATATACCCAGCCATGTATATGCAAGGGTTGATTTCTGCTCCACGCATTTTGCACAATAGAAGTTATTCCGAGGTCATGCACCTGTTCAATTACATTTAATTCTATTAACCTGTTTGTTCTTTGCTCTTCATCTGCAATGGAGTCTAATTCAATATGATGGTGGCGGTAAACATCTTTTATATGGCGCAGCCAATTGTCAATTAATCCATACTGCTTATTACTCATAGCAGCAATTACGCCACCGCAACCATAGTGCCCGCAAACAATAATGTGTTTCACCTTTAGAACATCAACAGCGTACGACAAAACGCTGAGCAAATTCATGTCACTATGAACCACCATATTGGCGATATTTCTATGAACAAAGATTTCTCCTGGTTTTGTCCCGGTTATTTCGTTTTCCGGAACACGGCTGTCTGAACAGCCAATCCATAAATACTCCGGGCTTTGGCCCTTTGACAATTTGTTAAAAAAATTGGGAGTGTTGTTTCTTTTTAATGTTGCCCATGCTTTATTATTTTCGAGCAGCATATTGTATGATATTTCCATAATAATTTAATTTTTTAATGCACAGATTGAACGTTTATCAGGTTTTCGACCTTGTACACTTCTCTGAAACCTGCCAACCTTAGCCTGATTTTTTTGAGCGGTGCTTTAATGTCCCTGAATTCTTTTATCAGTTCCAGCACGTCATAATCTATATAATCAGTATTCGAAGCATCGATAATCACATTTGAATTCTCTGGCATATGGTCGAGCGTTTCGCGGATAGAGGCTTTATTCAGAAAAGAAACTTCTTCAGCTAACGTGATTTTGATAATATCACCTTCGTGATGCTGGTCTTTATGAAAATAATACGAGTTCTTCAGGTTGCCGTGCAATACAGCACCAAACGCAGCCATCAAACCGGCAATAACACCGATCAATAGCCCTTCGCCTTTTACCGGTGGATAAATGCCGATTAAGTCAATTCCTATAATAAAAATCACAGTAACAAAGAAGGGGATGGATTGATACTTTCCATTATTAAACATTTGTTTAAATACAGGCAGCTTACAAAGTTTGTAACCGGTCAACAATAATATGGCGGCTAAAGAAGACAGCGGGATCAGGTTTAATAACCCCGGTATAAGTATGACTGTAAACAATAGCAGGAAGCCATGAAAAATAGTTGATAATTTAGTTTTTGCGCCGGCGTGTATATTGGCGCTGCTTCTGACAATCACTGCGGTAATGGGTAATCCGCCTATTAACCCGGCAATGGAGTTTCCGACACCCTGCGCTAACAATTCCCTGTTGGTATTGGTAACATTTCTTTCCGGGTCAAGATTATCTACGGCTTCTATACTCAAAAGGGTTTCTAATGATGCGATGATTGCAATCATTATTCCCGTGATAATAACCTTACTGTTTAAAAATCCATTGAAATCGGGTAATGTAAAAAAGCTAAAGAACTCCGACGCATCTTTTGCTGGTTTAATTTGAACCAGGTGATCCTGTGTCACAATAAGAGGGCTATTGGTCATCTTAAAAATCTCATTAATGACTATCGAAACAATGACCGCTACCAATGCGCCGGGAATTAGCTTTACTCTTTTCTTAATAAATGGCCTCTCCCAGATCAGCATTATAAAAAGGGACACTATACAAATAATAAACACCCCGGCATCCACATGATGTAATGGCTGGAGCAATTCATGCAAATCCTCATCTCCAAAAGGGAATAATTCTGTCAGGTTTCCTTTTTCATCCCGGTCGTAACCGAAAATATGCGGAATTTGTTTTGCGATAATTAAAATACCAATGCTTGTAAGCAAGCCTTTGATTACACTTGAAGGAAAATAATTGGCAATGCCACCGAGCCGGGCCACACTCATCAGCACTTGTAAAATTCCAGCGATGAATACAGCACAAAGAAAAAGGTCAAATGCGCCAATATTGGTGATAGCTGCCAGTACCAAAGCAGCCAATCCTGCGGCGGGGCCACTCACACTCAGCCTCGAACTGCTTACGGAACCAATTACTATCCCACCGATTATCCCTGATATTAAGCCACTAAAAAATGGAGCACCTGATGCCAGCGCAATGCCGAGACAAAGAGGCAGCGCAACCAGGAAGACAACAAGCCCAGCAGGCAAGTCTGCCTTTAAAAACTTTGCATTTAGTTTCATCTTATATTTAGTTCAGGTTTTGTAAATGTTTTTCAGGTGAATCATTCACCTTATAAATAGTTTGAACCCCATCAACTGGCGATGGCAGTAATGCAATAGGCTACCCGGCTTATCAAAAGCCGTTAGCGAAGAAAGATTATATGCTACGCAATGTTGGGAGGTGGAACATGAACTTCACCGTGGAAAGCAGTGTAAACACCTGCATCTTCACACTTATAAGATCGTGAAGCGACCGAAAAGAATTGATCGGATATGTGATGATCGTGAATATATTCTTCAGAAAATGAGCCACCAGGGGCTTTTTCTTCGGTGTTGCTACCAAAAGGATTAGCGGTTTCTTCACCTGAGCCCGCCAGCGGATTGTTTGTATTAGATATTTTGTTCAGTTTAGCCAATTCCTGCTGCGCCGCATTTATGAATGGGGCGCTGATAGTGAGCCACAGCAACGCAGCTATCATAAGAAGGGCAGAAGCCAGTTCGACCTTGTTGTATTTTTTTCTATTTCTCTTCATGAAAGCCGGTGCAAAATAATGCATTACAGTTTCCCGTCCAAGCCATTTATCGATTTACAAATTGTTATTTTTATTCCTCGATGACAATAACAACAATCCGCTCATCAAGTTCGGGGCAAACATTATTTCATTATTAATTGTTTTGATGAGGCCACAGAGTTAGTTCAAACAGTTGTTTGGATCTTAAATAAATTATCTATTACTTTTGGTAAATAGGGTAGCAATGAAAACATACGAATCATTATTGAACGATAACAAAAGCTGGGCTGCCAAAAAACTGGCGGAAGAGCCTGGTTTTTTTCGAAAGTTGCAGCATGTGCAGTCGCCGGAATTCTTATGGATAGGCTGCAGCGACAGCCGTGTGCCACCTGACCAGATCACCCAGACCCAACCAGGAGAGATATTTATTCATCGCAACGTTGCCAACCTTGTAGTGAATACAGATGTGAATCTTATGAGTGTACTTGATTATGCTGTAAATCATCTCAAAGTAAAGCATGTGGTAGTATGCGGTCACTATGGTTGCGGAGGCATCAAAGCTGCATTGTCAAATATTGATTTCAACCAGGTTCTCAATATGTGGCTCAGGAATATTAAAGATATTTTCCGTTTTCACCGAAAGGAGCTGGAAACGATTGGCGATGAAGAGAAAAAGGTGAATCGCATGGTTGAATTAAATGTGAAAGAACAGGTATTTAACCTGGCTAAAACTGCGATCATTCAAAAATGCTGGAACAGCGAGAAACGGCCGGATCTGCATGGCTGGGTATATGATCTGGGCGATGGGATCATACATCCCGTGGTTGAAATGAAGGCGGGCACCGACATTGATCCTTTGTATGAGTACGATGATCTTTAAGAGAAACCTATTTTATGAGATTATTACAAGGGCTTCTTATTTTATCTGTTGCGGTTGCCTGCAACAACTCTGCCCCTGAAAAAAATGCTGTAAAGGAAAATGAAAGCTGGGAATTGCTTCCATTTGTAAAAGCCGACGAAGTCAATCCCATATTGGTCCCAGATTCAACAGCAAGTTTCATCTGCCCGATCATTGGTCCCGTAAAATGGGAAGCAAAGGACGTTTTCAATCCGGCTTCTGTGGTGAGACATGACACAGTTTTTCTCTTATACAGGGCAGAAGATAAAGTTGGGAAATATGCAGGCACTTCAAGGATCGGCCTGGCATGGAGTCTTGATGGGTTACATTTTACCAAACATCCTGTTCCTGTTTTATATCCCGATAATGATTCATTAAAAAAGTATGAATGGGAAGGTGGTTGTGAAGATCCGAGAGTAGTTGAGGATGAAAGTGGAACTTATTACATGACATATACGGCTTATGATGGTGATAAGGCAAGGCTGATGGTGGCTTCTTCGAAAAACTTGTATCATTGGCAAAAACATGGACTCGCATTTAACCGTATGCATCGTGATAGCAATAGGCTAGGATGGAGCAAATCCGGCTCTATTGTAAGTGCGTATGAAAATGGTACACCGATCGCTAAAAAGATTAACGGTGAATATTGGATGTATTGGGGAGATACTGATATTTTTGCCGCCACTTCCGGCGATCTTACCAATTGGACACGTAGGGGCGGTGGAGATCATTCCGATGTGCCATATATTGAGCCAAGAAAAGGAAAATTCGACAGCGACCTTATTGAACCCGGTCCACCTGCAATGATCACGGACAGTGGAATTGTTTTGATGTATAACAGCCGCAATGTAAGAGCAACCGGCGATACTACTCTTGCCGAGCATACCTATTCCGCTTCTCAGATTCTTTTTGATAAAGAAGATCCCGGAAAAGTCCTTCACCGCATGGATGCACCGTTTATTAAGCCGGATAAACCGTACGAGAT
>JANWHX010000291.1 GCA_025450235.1 Chitinophagaceae bacterium
AAACGACCCATGCATTTCTTTGGCCTTTGGGGTAGTATCTTTTTCCTGGTTGGCCTCGGGATATCAATGTATCTTATTATTTCAAAATTCCTGGATCCTGTTGATTTTGCTCTTACCAATCGTCCGGACTTTTACCTGGCCCTGACAACCCTCATAGTAGGTATGCAATTATTCCTTGCGGGTTTTATTGGTGAGTTAGTATCAAGAAATGCACCGGGGCGCAATTCCTATCTGATTGAGGAGAAAACTGGTTTATGAGGGTTGTGATCATAGGTCCGGCACATCCGCTCCGGGGTGGCTTAGCTACATTCAATCAACGGCTGGCCAGGGAGTTTATTCAATCCGGCTATGATTGCTCTATTTATTCCTTCTCTTTACAATACCCTTCGTTTTTGTTTCCCGGTAAAACGCAATACACCAGGGAACCGGCACCAGAAGGGCTAAATATTCATTCCGTTATTAATTCGATCAATCCACTCAACTGGATTAGGACGGGCAATCGCCTGAAAAAAGAAAAGCCTGACATTATCGTGGTGAGATACTGGTTGCCTTTTATGGGACCTGCATTGGGAAGCATTCTCAGAAGAGCCGGAAAAAATAAACATACCCGCATCGTTTGTATCGCTGACAATATTATCCCGCATGAAAAAAGATTTGGCGACAAAGCCTTCACAAAATATTTTTTGAAAAGCTGCGATGCCTTTGTTACAATGAGTGAAAAAGTAATGAATGACCTGCAGCGTTTCGTTCCAACGGAGTCCCCAGGAGAGAAACAAAAGCCCGTTCGCCTGGTCCATCATCCATTGTATGATAGCTTCGGTGAAATCATACCAAAGAACCAGGCCCGCGAGCATCTTAATCTTCCTCAAAATGAAAAGATCATTTTGTTTTTTGGATTTATACGTAAGTATAAAGGCCTTGACCTGTTGTTTGACGCAATGAATTATCTAAAACCTTCAGGAATAAAATTGCTTGTTGCCGGCGAATTTTATGAAGATGATAAACCATATAAAGAACAAATCGAAAAGATCAGTATAAGCGACCAATTAATTCTAAAAACCGACTTTATCCCTGATAGTGAAGTAAAGTATTATTTATGCGCGGCTGATGCCGTGATTCAGCCTTATCGCAGTGCGACGCAGAGCGGGGTCACGCCCCTTGCCTATCATTACGAAAAACCAATGATAGTGACGAATGTGGGTGGCTTGCCGTCACTCGTACCGCATGAAAAAGCCGGTCTTGTTGTAGCACCGGAACCAAAAGCTATTGCTGATGGTATTTTGAAATTCTACCAATTAGGCGAGAATTATTTTATTCCTCATCTTCGCATCGAAAAACTAAAGTATAATTGGAGTAACCTGGTGAATACAATAGTCGATTTGGCTGAAGGAATAAGTGAGATGTGAGAAGTGAGACGTGAAAAGGCAAGACCGAAATTGGCCTAAAAAACCAAACCATACAACTATGTTTATTCAATTAAAACACAAATCGCTCAATGTATACAGTTCGGTCAGGGAACTTGCCAAAGAAATATACAAAATCTCCCTGCTGCTGGCCATTGAAGAGAAGTTTAATTTGGTGCAGCAGATACGAAGGGCCGCCTTATCAGTAAAATTGAATCTTGCTGAACGTTGCTCCCGACCTTCAGCAGCAGAACGAAGAAGGTATTATGAAGTTGCAAGGGGATCGGTCATCGAAATTGATGCCGCTTTAGAAACAGCAGTTGATCTAAATTATTATAAGATATCTGACTTTGAAAAGACCGGTGAACTTTTAAATAAATGTTTTGCAATGCTGTCAAACATGATCGGATATCTTGTTTCACGTTTCACATCTCACGTTTCAATTTATTATGATCTATCGAAGTAAAGCTCCCCTCAGAATAGGATTAGCCGGCGGCGGAACGGACGTAAGTCCATACTCTGACCTTTACGGCGGCGCTATTCTCAACGCAACTATTTCTTTATATGCCAATGCCACGATCGAGCCGATTTCCGACAACAAGATCATACTTGAAGGGATTGATCGCAATGAGGAGCAACAATTCGAATGGCGCGATGAACTCCCGATTGATGGCAAACTCGATCTGCTGAAGGGAATCTATAATCGTATTCAGAAAGATTATGGGATGGGGCAAAATGGATCAAAAGGGTTCCGCCTGTCTACCTATGTGGATGCCCCGGCAGGTTCAGGATTGGGCACCTCTTCTACTTTAGTAGTTGCTATTATCGGGGCATTTACGGAAATGCTTCGCTTACCTCTCGGTGAGTACGATATGGCGCAATACGCCTACGAGATAGAACGAAAAGACCTGAACCTCGCAGGTGGTAAACAGGATCAATATGCGGCCACATTCGGCGGTGTCAACTTCATGGAATTTTATGCAGATGATAAAGTGATCGTAAACCCTCTTCGTATCAAGCAACAGTATTTATTTGAACTCGAAAACAACTTGTTGTTGTATTATACTTCTACCAGTCGCGACTCCGCGAATATCATTCAGAAGCAAAGCAAAAATGTCGTTGATAAAAAAGGCAGTTCAATTGAAGCCATGCATCAATTAAAGGAACAGGCAAGACTGATGAAAGAAGCCCTGTTAAAAGGCAAACTGCATGATTTTGGTGAAATACTGGATATTGGCTTTCAACAAAAAAGACAAATGGCCGAAGGAATCAGTAATCCCTTAATCGAAGAGATCTATGACACCGCAAAAAAAGCTGGTGCAACCGGTGGTAAAATATCAGGTGCTGGCGGCGGTGGGTTTATGATCTTTTATTGCCCGGTCAACACAAAATACGCTGTGATCAAAAGCCTGGAAAGATTCGGAGGACGATACAGAAGATATAAGTTCACGGAACATGGATTGACGACGTGGACGATTTGAGGTTGGGGGTTTAAGGTTGGAGGGTTTAAAGGTTGAAGGGTTTAAAGGTTTAAAGGTTGAAGGTTGGAGGGTTGAAGGACTTGAAGGTTGAAGTTGAAGGTTTGAGAGTTTCAGGTTTAAGGTTTGAAGGTTTAAGAGTTATTAAAGGTTAAGAATGATAGATTCATTGAACTATGGAAAAGATAAAAGAGATTATAGAATCTTCAATTAATGTGAAACAACAGGTTTTGCAGAATGAAGAGCTATTGAATACAATTAATAAAGTTATTGACGAAATTGTCGTTGCCTTCAGGCATGGCAAGAGAGTTTATTTTTGCGGTAATGGAGGCAGTGCTGCCGATGCACAACACCTTGCAGCAGAATTTTCCGGCCGGTTCTACAAGAACAGGAGAGCGTTACCGGCCGAGGCACTTCATTGTAACACTTCCTATCTCACTGCGGTGGGCAATGATTATGGGTTTGATGTTATTTATTCGCGGATAATCGAAGGTATCGGTGAAAAAGGAGATCTGCTTGTGGGTCTTTCCACTTCAGGCAATTCTGCCAATATTGTAAAAGCATTTGAAGCGGCAAGGCAAAAAGAAATGGTCACGATTGGTTTTACCGGCATAACCGGTGGAGCGATGAAATCCATAAGCAATTATCTTATTAACGTACCTTCCTCCGATACACCCCGCATCCAGGAAAGTCATATCATGATTGGACATATTGTTTGCCAGTTGGTAGAGGAAAAGTATTTTGTCTGACTCTTTTCAACTATTGAAATAACGATGAAGAGAATACGGGATAAAACACTTGAGCAATTGGAAAATGAGGTGTGGGGGGAACCGGGTTACCCGTCTCACCTTGTAATAACCGTGCATAAGTTGAGAAAAAAGCCATTGGAAGATTTTACTATCGAAGATTTGAGGATCGTTATCGGGCAAAGCTTTAGTCTCGAGTATTTAATACCAATCGCGATAGAAAAACTGCAAGTAAATATTCTGGCTGAAGGCGATATGTACGACGGCGATCTCTTAAATAGTGTTCTCTCTGCCGATCCCACCTATTGGCAAAAGAATAAAAAAGAATGGCAACTTATTGTAGAGTTAGTCGAAAACAAAAAACACCTGCTTAAATCGTCAGCTCATTCCCGGCAGCTACTAAAAAGGTTTGAAAGCTTTCTACAAATCAACTAATGAAGATATCAGAAGCTATAATACTGGCAGGTGGTTTAGGCACAAGACTCCGTGATGCGGTTCCCGATCTTCCCAAATGCATGGCGCCGGTAGCAGGCAGGCCCTTTCTTTTTTATGTCATAAATTATTTAAGGAGCCAGGGAATTGAGAAATTTATTTTTTCCCTGGGTTATAAACAAGAGATTATTGAAGAATGGCTCGCTGATCAATTTGCCACGCTCGATTATGTTTGCGTCATAGAAAACGAGCCGCTGGGAACAGGTGGCGCCATTTTATTGGCATGTAAAAAAGCGACGAAGAAAAACGTACTTGTCGCAAATGGTGATACTCTTTTTAAAATAAATGCAGAAGAACTCGTTTCGCTGCACCTCGAAAAAGGCGCCGATTGTACTTTGTCATTAAAACCCATGAAAGATTTTGACCGTTATGGCGTGGTAGAATTAAATGAGGACAGATCCATTAAACGATTTAGTGAAAAGCAACATTATGAATCAGGTCTTATAAACGGTGGCGTTTATACACTAAATGTTGAAGCGTTTTCAGGTGAGAAATTTCCCACTACGTTTTCTTTTGAAAAGGATTACCTGGAAAAATTCTATACCGCGAGAAAATTTTATGGCGTAACTGATGAAGGTTATTTTATTGACATCGGAATACCAGGAGATTATCACCGGGCACAAAAAGAACTGCAGTCACATCCGCTTGATTTAAGTGCGATTGATAAAACATGGACTCTTTTTATCGACCGGGATGGTGTGATCAATTATGAAAAAAAAGATGAATATATCCGTGACTGGAGTGAATTTAAGTTTTACGATGGAGTGGAAGCAGCCCTGGCCGCATTTACCAACAAATTCGGAAAGGTTATCATCATCAGTAACCAGCGGGGTGTTGGGCGTCAATTGATGTCAGAAAATGATTTGCTGGAAATTCACCGGAACATGCAGTCTGCCATAGAACAAGCCGGCGGTCGTATCGATATGATCTATTATTGCACCAGCACCGACAACAAACACATTTGCCGCAAGCCTAACCCGGGTATGGCTTTTCTCGCCAAAAAGGACCTTCCCGCCATTGACCTTTCCCGTTCCATCATGGTCGGTAACAAACCCAGCGATATGTTATTTGGCCGCTACGCAGGTATATACACCGTTTTTGTAAGAACTACTAACCCGGATCAGCAAATTCCCCACCCGGATATCGACCTGGCGTATAATACACTCGCCGATTTTGCAAAAGCTTTGTAATCTTCACAAAATTTTTGCCGGTTTTTCCCGTTATCGCCCTGTTCTGAACAGGCATTTTAGGTTGGACATCAAACCGATAACTTACTTTTGCTTTATCAAATTCAAATAATTCCGGTGAAATTATCTTTTGCAAAATTCTCTTTGGCTACCCTGCTTATGATCCTCTTTACGCAGGTGGCTTCTTCACAGCTCATCCCCCAGGCCGATTGGAAAAAACTTCGTGCAAAAGAAGATACTTTGAAGATTTATGCCCGTTATATGGTCACAGATTCGGCAACAAAAACCAGGATGATAGCGGATAGTTTTTTCACACGAATCCTTGTACGGGCATTGCAGATAAAGAATTCGTTTTACTATCCTTTTGATGCTGTACTCGGAATATCGAAGATGTATGCTCCAGACAGCAGTTTCCGCATCTTTACATGGACCATACAGTTTGATGAATATTATTCGCGGCAAAAGGGCGCCATACAAATGGCAACAAGAGATGGATCGTTGAAATTATTTCCCCTGCGAGATAATTCTGAGTTTACAGCTAAAGCTGAAGATTCCGCACGCAGTGCCGCGAATTGGATAGGTGCTGTTTACTACAATATGGTAAAAACGGAGTTTAATGGGAAGAATTATTATACATTGTTCGGCTATGACAACAATAGCATAATGAGCAGCAAGAAATGGGTGGAGGTGCTTACATTCAATAACAGGAATGAACCAGTGTTTGGCGGCCCGTTTTTTACGTATGAAAATGACAGTATTCGCAAGCAGCCACGGTATCGCCTGAGCCTGGAATATAAAAAAAATGCAAGGGTCCTGATGAATTATATCCCGGACCTTGATGTGATATTAATGGATCATTTGGTGTCGGAGACCGATGAGCCGGATCACAAATGGAGCTATGTGCCCGACGGAGATAATGAAGCCTTTAAATGGGAAAACGGGAAGTGGGTGCATGTAGACAAAGCCTTCGATTATAAAGTGGACATGACAGGCGCCGACACGTACATGGGAAAACCACCGATGGGTGATCCCCTTCTCGACGCGAAAGGAAATAAGAATGAAAAGAAGCTAGATGATAAATCCAATAAGAATAAAACGAAGGAAAAACCACCGGTTAATTACGATAATTGATACACGAAAGAGGTTCCGTTTTATTTTCTTTTAATACAGTAAAGTTCAAATCCTGTATTCCCCTTTTTATGATAATATATCAGACTGTCTCCTGAAAAGGATGCCGCTTCCACAAATCCTTCAGCATGCGTCAATCGATTGGGTTTAGCAAAAGGAAGATTTTTATTTTCACGGGTAGCATAAAATATACGAGGGACATCACCTGAAGTAACGGATGGAACTCTTGTGAAGAAAAGAGTAAGTTCATCACTGGATATTCCTGCAGCATACTCCAGTTCATCGGTATTTATGGCAGTAAGTATTTCAGCAGAATTCGGCAATCGTTGAAAACCTGTCCCATTCCTTCCTGCAATTACCAGGTCTGCTGTTTGTGGCTGGCCGCTTGAATTAAAACGGCCATCAACGAAATAAAGAGTATTCCCATCAGCGCTAACTTCCACATCAAAGTTGACGATACCGGGTTCATGTCTTGAAATTCCCGGAACAGTATCAACAGCGGTCACATTCCCGTTATTAAAGTTTGCGCGATAAATAGTTGAAAAACTTTGGGAATAATTCCTGGTGGACACAAAATAAAACTTACCGCTGCTGTCCATACTTGCTACCCCATCCAGCGCTGCTGAGTTCACACCCTGCACTTCTCCTTTATATTGAAAAAGGCTATCGTTAACCCGATCTGCATAAAAAATATTTGTATTGACAGAGGGTTCGTTAAGGTTATTAAAAAAAAGATAATGCCCGTCCCTTGATATAAATGGCTCCATATTATCGCCGGTATAACCTTGTACAACTACTTTGACGGGAGAAGAGAACTGAAACAAGTCGCTGTCGTTCTGCTTGCCGGGATTTTCAGCTTTGCAGGAAAGAACAAAGAGGAATACAGTAATATAGCGACTCTTCATACTTCTTTGACGCCCGGGTGGACAAGCAGGTTACAAAAAACAGGCATCCTATCCCCTGGTGCCTGCTCATCTATTTACTCCCGGATGGCTCATTTAATCATCCAATTTCAAGACGGCAAGAAACGCCTCTTGCGGAACTTCTACATTTCCTATTTGCCGCATACGCTTCTTACCTTCTTTTTGTTTTTCCAATAACTTACGCTTACGGCTTATATCTCCACCGTAACATTTGGCAGTAACATCTTTACGCATAGCAGAAATAGTTTCTCTTGCAATGATCTTAGCGCCGATAGCGGCTTGTATTGCTATGGCGAATTGCTGCCTCGGAACGAGTTCTTTTAATTTCTCACAAAGTTTACGGCCAAACTCCTGTGCTCTTGCCCGGTGGATCAGGGCGCTTAATGCGTCCACTTTATCACCATTCAATAAAATATCCATCTTTACAATATCTGCGTCGCGATAACCGATAGGATGGTAATCAAAAGAAGCATATCCTCTTGTTTGCGATTTTAATTTATCGTAAAAGTCAAATACAATTTCTGTCAATGGCAGTTCAAAGACCAATTCTACTCTTGTAGTCGTCAGGTAACTTTGATTGATCAAAATTCCACGCTTGCCTAAGCAAAGTGTCATAATGTTACCGATATAATCCGGTTTAGTAATTATCTGCGCTTTGATGTAAGGTTCTTCTATGCGGTCAATACGAACCGGGTCAGGCATCTCAGTAGGATTATTCACCGTGATCTTTTGGCCCGCCGTGGTGAAAGCAATAAAACTAACATTGGGAACCGTTGTGATAACAGTTTGGTTGAACTCTCTTTCCAGGCGTTCCTGGATGATCTCCATGTGAAGCAGTCCCAGGAAACCACAACGAAAACCAAAACCAAGTGCTTGTGACGTTTCCAATTCAAACGTCAACGATGCATCGTTTAACTGCAGTTTATCCATACAATCGCGGAGTTCTCCAAAATCATCAGTGCTGATAGGAAAGATGCCGGCAAAGACCATTGGTTTCACTTCCACAAAACCCTTTATCATTTCCGGGTTTGGATTATTAGCCAACGTCAGCGTATCCCCTACCCTTACTTCTTTTGCATTTTTAATACCCGTAATGATATAACCCACGTCTCCGCAACGCACTTCTTCTTTCTCCGTCATCTTTAATTTAAGAATTCCCACTTCATCCGCGTCATATTCATGATCGGTAGAAACGAATTTTACTTTATCTCCTTTCCTGATCTTTCCATTCAATATCCTGTAGTAAACAATGATTCCGCGGAAACTATTGTACACACTGTCAAATACCAGCGCCTGCAGCGGAGCACCGGGATCACCTTTTGGTGAAGGAATTTTTTCAACGATCGCTTCTAATATCTCGGGGACACCCAATCCAGTTCGTGCACTTGCCAACAAAATACTTTCTTTCTTACAACCGATAAGTTCAATGATCTGGTCCTGCACTTCTTCTATCATCGCCCCATCCATATCTACCTTGTTGATGATGGGAATGATTTCAAGATCATTATCAATTGCCAGGTACAGGTTGCTGATTGTCTGCGCTTGTATGCCCTGAGTAGCATCCACCAGCAATAAACAACCTTCGCAGGCTGCTAATGCCCGGCTCACTTCATAGCTGAAGTCAACGTGACCGGGGGTGTCGATCAAATTCAGGATATATTCCTGTCCGTTCTTATGCTGGTAGTTGATCTGGATGGCGTGACTCTTAATGGTAATTCCCTTTTCTCTTTCGAGGTCCATATCGTCGAGTACCTGTTCCATCATATCGCGGTCGCTGATGGTGCCAGTGCTTTGCAAAAGGCGGTCAGCCAGCGTGGATTTACCGTGGTCGATATGGGCGATTATGCAAAAATTCCGAATGTTCTTCATGTACTTTATGCCTCTTTTTTCAAGTGGGCAAAGGTAAAGATTTTAAGCGGTTTATGAGTGATTATGTTACCAGCTTTTGTGCTAGTATCATCGTTCCTTGCGACGCTCCGTTCGGGGTCCTGTCCGCTGCTCCGCTCTAATTGAAATAAATGGTTAAGAACCATTTTTGTCCTGTGAAAATATCATCATAGCCCACGGTTTAAACCGTGGGGTATGATGAAATGACTGAGCGGCTTGCATTAGCGCAAGATCACTCGCCGATATTATTTCGTCATTCCCCTTCTCTCACCGTTTATTGACCTAATTATCGTTCTTATTTCTTCTGCCTCTTCGGAAATTTGAAGTAACCATATTTGATCAACAATAAACCTGTCGTATGAAAGCATCAACGGAAAGAAAAATAATCCGATGGATACACATCATTTTAAGTATTCCCATTATCGGTTATATCTATGGTCCCGTAGCCGATATGCCCGGGCCAGCGATGATGGTCAGATTTGTCTTTCTCCCGATAATTGTTCTATCCGGATTGTATTTATGGAAAGGGCACTTGCTGAGAAAATGGTGGAGGAGTAATATCAAAATTGGAACTAAAAAAACTCCCTTCACTTCTTAGCACTAAACAATGTCCATGGATAGGACAACATATTGGTTAAATACTTCGATTGCCAGCTATATTCCGGATGTATTCTAAAAAAAGAATCGCCAATAAAACTCTGTCCGCAGGGATGTCCCATGTGTGCCCAGAACTGCATGTCTTTGGCCAGATCAGCAGTGGTTACTTTACTCTGGACAGCACCTCCGGGATAATATTTGGGCCAATCCCATTCATAACAACCATTGGCGTCTTCGTCCACGTGACCACAAACAACACATTTGTTGCTGGCTTTTTTATTTTGCAATGCATCATAATGATCAGCTTCCAGTTCTTTTCCGGTTTCAACATCCAGCTTTCCTTTCAGATCTTTCAACAAAAGTTGCTCCATCCGGAGTCTTCGTCCATTAGGCGAAGTTGTTTTATTATTGGGGTCAAATGTGGTTTCCTGGGCAATCAGCGTTGAATCGCTGGCAAAGTTAGAACCGGCTATGGCGGTGTCTTTACTTCGCCACACCCGGTAATTCTTCAATCCTAATTCAAGTTTGGCAACTTCATTGGTTTTTGTATCGCCGATCAACCAATCATTTGCATAACCACCGTTATTCCCTGTCACAAAGATTTTTATTACATCATTGATGCTATTCGAATATTGGGCCGCCTTTCTTGCGCGCATAAATTCGGGAAGGCCGGTTGAATCAAAACCTTTGAATTGTGTGATGGTGGTCTCTGTAATAAGAATCCCGTTATCAGTTATTAAAAAATCATCACCGCTATGAATAAATCCCGGCATGCAGTCCATAAGAATATGATTTCCCTTATCAGGAACAATATCGGCAATCACATTCCAGTGCTGACCCACCATATAAGACGTCCAGTTATTGTGACCAATTACAATTTTCCCATCTTTGGTATAGCTGCCTGTAGCAATGAAAGCACTGCAATTACCCGGCGCTTTATTGTCACCGCTGCCGGGTTGCTTCATATTATCCAGCATAGGTACGTAGTAGTATGCCAATTCTTCCATCGCATTATAAGCAGTGAGATCAAGACTGTCATAATTCTTTTTCTGCGCCTGCAATCCATCTACTATACCATTGATCTCATCTTTATACTCACGGTCCAGTTTTTCCCATATAAAGTTCTTTGCAGCATTGCGATAGAATTGCCAGTCCCTGTGTGTTTCATGCGCCAGTAAATAGGCTACAGCCTGTATGCTTGTATCAATATCATTAGCGAGAAGATAGCCGTGCTGGTAGCCGATATCAGTCGGCGACCCTTCTGCATGCAGGTAAATCCATCCGTTTTTATCTTCCCGTGCCGCTTTCCCCAACCGGTATTTCTTAACGGGTGTTGTCGAGCAACTATAAAATATCGTGGAAATGACTGAACAAGTAATAATAATTTTTTTCATGATAAAGATGTTGGATTATGTACATGTTTCTCGTTCATCGAAGGTAGCTACAGTCGCGCAAACTAAATTAACCCTTCTCTTTCCCCGGTTTTCTAAATTCTTTGATTATCCTGACAGCAAGAGGAATAGTAATAAAAAGAATAACCGCAATGACAATGTATTTTAACCAGGGTTTTAACCAGGGCCTGCTGCCTAAAATGTATCCGGCAAACACAAAACTCAATATCCAGGCAGTTGAACCGACAACCATTGTCGTAATGAACCGCTGAAGCTTCAACCCGATAATTCCGGCAACAATAGGTGAAAACGTGCGGATGATAGGTAAAAAAAATGCTGCAATCAAGGCAAGCCGGCCGCGCTTATCATAAAATTCTTCCGTCTTAACGAGATATTGCCGGCGAAAGAACCTTGAATCTTTGCGACGATATAATGACGGACCTGTTTTGTGACCAAACCAATAACCGGTGAGATTTCCCAGGACCGAAGACGCTATTAAAAGAATACAAATAAGAAAAATATTGCTGTGCAACTCGCCGGTTGCCGCAAATACTCCAGCGGCAAATAACACCGCACCACTTGGAAGAAAAAAACAAAAGAATAGCCCTGTATTGGCATACACTACCAAACAGACCAGTAGCAATCCCCCGTACCTGATTAGGTCTTCTATATTAAAAATGGATAAAAATCCGGTTGAAACAAAAAACACACTGGCGTGTATCATTTTCAATTTTTATACTCCAAAATTACTATGATTGATTTTTGGGGTCAACTACCAGGTATCTTAAAATTGCAGCAAATGCAGAAAAGGTTATGTCCGAAACGAAGAACAATCAATGGATGACAGATCGCTGGAGAGGGCAGGCAATAATCAGCGGCGTCATTGGCTTTACCAGGAGGAAACAAACTTCCTGCTTGCCCCCGGACGATATTGGCTCAGAAGGTCAAAAACTCATCTTTTACAAACCTATGAACAACCTTTACCAGGGTCCGCCGTTCCCCTGCATCCGGGAAAGCGACCCATATTCTTGGTATTGTTCCATTTCTGACCCCAGAATCCGGTCCCCGGCCCAAAATAATTGTTGCCGTTTATAAAGATCATTCAACTTATTGGACAAATTTTGTTCATTTGTAGAAATATTTTCATGCGAACTGTACTTGTCCCAATCGATTTTTCAGACACTTCAATCAACGCCGCGACTTATGCAGCTCAAATGCTGACAGGTATGTATGGCGTAAACATGCTCCTCTACCACGTTTACGGAAAAGCTGAACATGCTGCCTCGTCTGAGCAGGAACTAAATAAACTCAAAGTCTCGCTATTCGATATTGGCATTGTCAAGATGCAAATACTTTCGGAACAAGGAAATGATTTTGGGACCAGTCTTGAAAAACTTGTCCGCGAAAACAAGCCCGATATGATCATTATGGGGATTACCGGCAAAAACAAGATTGCACAGACATTTATCGGCAGCAATACGCTGAATATCGTTAAGAAGAACCTCTGTCCGGTCCTGATCGTACCACCGGGAGCTAAATTCAATAAACTTAAACATTTCGGCCTTGCATCAGACTTCATACAGCCCCCTTCAGCGGCTATCACCGGAATCATAAAAAAATTATTAGGGGGATTTTTTGCAAAACTTCATATTGTCAATGTCAACCCTGCCCACCATGTTTCAATTACTGAAGCCTATCAAAGGGTAAAAGATCAAATGAATGAATCATTCAAGGGTTATGAACACGAATTTTATTTTATCGGCCTTTATGATCTGCCTGAAACAATGAATATGTTTGTCAACGACCATGATATCGATATGATCATCACCATGCCGAAAGATGATTCCTGGTTCAGCACTTTACTAGGAAATAACAACACAAAAAAACTGGCGTATCAAAGCAAAGTCCCTGTTTTGGCTATTCACCAGTAAGGCAGTCACCAGTCGGCAGTCTGCAGTCTGCAGTCAAAACCCTGGGCAAGAAAAGAGCTCTCCAATTTGTAGGGACTGGGAACTGACGACTGATGACTGACGGACTGACAATCGTTACATTTGT
>JANWHX010000292.1 GCA_025450235.1 Chitinophagaceae bacterium
CAAAGAGAAAGCACAAAAGTTCCATGGGGTGAAAAGATGTTCTCGAAGTTCTATGCCCGGCTGATGCAGAAGTTCGCTTTTAAGAATTTCCCGGAGAAAGGCTTTGATATTGTAATGTTCAATAAAAAGGTCGCGGCCGAGGTGAATAAAAATGTGGAGGCCAATTCTTCCATATTCCTGCAGATACTTGGGATGGGCTTTAGTCAAACGAGTATCACCTATAAAAAGCGGGAAAGGAAGACCGGCGTCAGCAAATGGACGCTGTCGAAAAAGATCAAATTGTTCATTGACTCTTTTGTTGCATTTTCTTATGCGCCGATCCGTTTTGTGACCATTGTGGGTATCATCTTTTTTATTGTGGGTATTCTCTGGTCGGTCTACATCGTCTTCAGGAAAATTGCATTTGATGATCTTAACGCTGGCTGGCCGGCCATGATGTCTATCCTGATGATTGGTTTCGGCGTCACGAATATTTCACTGGGTATTATTGCAGAGTACCTCTGGCGTACATTAGATGCCAGCAGGAAACGCCAGGTATTTATCATTGACGAGATAAAAGAATTGGACAGGGTAGACGATATTAAACAAGTGAGCAAGATTGACGAAATTAAAGCGGTGATCCAATCATGATGACCGCCGTACTATACTGTGCTTTGTATGCTTTACTGAATGTGTCAGGCGCAGCAATCATCAAATGGAATTTGAAGGGTAAAGTGTTGACCAGCCTGAACGAATGGGTCAGCCTGTTATTGAATATCCAGGTGATCGGCGCATTCGCCCTGATTTTTCTTTCCATGCTTGTTATCTTCAAGGCTTTGTCAACGGCTAATTTCACTTTTGTCATCCCGGTATCGGCTGGTATCAATTTTATTTTTACCGTGATAGCGGGCTATTATATTTTCAAAGATCAAATGAGCCTGGCATCGTTTGCCGGGTTCGCATTAATTATATCAGGAATTTTATTATTAAGTATAAACAGTACCCAGCATGCAACCCAATAAAGTAAAAGACAGTGTGATCCTCGTTACCGGCGGCGCTGGTTTCATAGGATCATATGTAGTGGAAGAGTTGATCCCGCTTCAGCCAAAGAAGATTATTATCCTCGATAATTTCATCCGGGGCAGCCGCGAAAACATGAAGTCTTTCATCGATAACCCGGTCGTGGAATTTTATGAAGGCGACATTCGTGATGCGATCAAACTGGAGCATTGCATTGCCGGATCGGATTATGTGTTCCATATGGCCGCACTTCGTATCAATGCCTGCGCAGCCAGCCCGAGAGACGGGTTCGACGTAATGCTGAAATCGACTTTTGAAGTAGCTGAACTGTGCAAGAAACATAAGGTGAAGAAGGTTATTTACAGCTCAAGCGCATCTGTGTACGGGTTAGCTCAGCATTTTCCCACACCCGAGACGGATAACCCATATAACAACCAGACATTTTATGGCGCTGCCAAAATGTGGGGGGAGCAGTTGTTCAGGAGCTATAAGTTCATGTATGGGTTGGATTATGTAGCACTTCGTTATTTCAATGCGTATGGTCCAAGAATGGATACCGATGGAAAATATACTGAAGTAATGATCAAATGGCTCGATTGTATCCGCGACAGCAAGAGTCCGTTGATATATGGCGACGGATCAACAAGCATGGACTTTGTGTATGTGAGAGATATTGCCAAAGCAAACATTGCCGCATTGCAGGCTGATGTGACCGATGAAGCGTTTAATATCGGGAATTGTGAGGAGACAAGCCTGAAGGAATTGCTGGATGTTTTGTTGAAAGTAAATGATTCCAACCTCATACCGGAATTCAGGGAGGAAACTTCACACAATCCCGTAAGCAGGCGGTTAGCAGACATTAGTAAGGCAAAAGAGCTTTTAGGCTTTACTCCAACCGTAACGATCGAAGAAGGAATGAAGGAATTGACGGATTGGTATTTTTCGAAAATCAAAGTTGCAGCAGTTGAGTGATGAGTGGTGAGCGGTGAGTATATCCTGATTTGCGGAGTCTCACTCACAACTCACAACTGACCACTCACAGCTTACGAAAATAGTAACTATTAATATCTCAATATCTTAATATCTTAATAACTTAATAACTCAACATGATACCGATAGCAAAACCATATTTAACGACTGAAGAAGCGCAGGCAGCGTATGATACAATTCTTACTGGTTGGATCACGCAGGGACCAAGAGTGGCTGAATTTGAAGAGAAGTTTGCCCGCTATACCGGCGCTAAGTATGCTGTTGCCGTTTCTAACTGTACCACGGCATTACACCTGGCGATGATCGTTGCTGGTGTTAAGGAAGGTGATGAAGTGATATGCCCATCCATGAGTTATGTGGCAACGGCCAATTCAATAAAGTATGTAGGAGCCAAACCCGTATTCGCAGAAGTAAATCCAAAAACGTACAATCTTGATGTGGTTGATACGGAAAGAAAGATCACACAAAAAACGAAAGCGATCCTGCTCGTACACCAAATTGGCATGCCTGCTGATATTGATGCTTTTAAACGACTGGCAGATAAATATAAACTAAAACTGATTGAAGATGCCGCGTGTGCGGCAGGATCAGCTTACCAAAATGCTAAAATCGGGAGCCATTCCGAATTAGTTTGTTTCTCATTGCACCCACGCAAAGTAATCTCAACCGGTGATGGTGGTTTTATTACCACCAACCGGGAAGATTATTATCAGCGAATGAAATTATTAAGACAACACGGGATGTCTGTGAATGACCGTGTTCGTCATGAATCTGCCAAGGTGATCTTCGAAGATCACGTGGAAGTGGGTTATAACTATCGTATGACCGATATACAGGCGGCGGTGGGTATTAAACAATTGGAAAAACTGGATTGGATCGTTGAGGAAAGGCGAAAAATAGCCATGCAGTATCATGAAGCCTTCAGCGATATTGACTTCATACGATTGCCGATCGAGGAAGACGGTTATTTTACGAACTATCAGTCCTACAGCGTTTACCTTAAAGAAAATTGCCCGATAAGCAGGAATGAACTGATGCAGAAAATGCTGGATGCGGGAGTCTCTACCAGAAGGGGTATTATGACATCACACCGGGAAACGGCTTATAAAACAGAGTATGCTGATGTTTCTTTGCCAGTATCAGAAAATGCATGTGATAATAGCATTATCCTTCCGCTTTATATACCCATGAAGCAGGAAGATATCACGAAAGTGATAGAAACGTTTAAGGCTAATATATTGGTGGCGGTGAATTTATAAAACCTATAAGGTTTATTCGGAATTACAGCAAGCAAAAACAGCTTGGCAAAACCTTATAGGTTTAAATCTATAGCGAATTTCAGCAAGCAAGAACAGCCTGCCAAAACCTTATAGGTTTAGATCTATAGCTTTTTAATTATTTCCTTCCGCGGTTTTTTTGAACAGCATCACATAACCACAAAGATTCTTCTTCTTTGCTTTATTAACCTGTACAGGTTTCATCATGTGAAACTCGGAGAATTTCGCTATGTAGGAATAAGAGATGATATTTCCGTCCACATCGCCCCATCTTTTTTGCTGGAACACGACCTGGTTTTCATTCCAGTCATACATTCTTACTTCATATAATTTAGAAGTATAATCACCGATAAAAACGAACTGATACCAACTGCCCTGGGTAAGCGGCATAATTACCGGCATTTCGAATTCACTTTCCATGGTAATCGAAGCTTCCTTCAGTAAGGTGAAACCGTCTTTCCCGTATAAGGATTTAAGACTATCTGCCTGCTTATTGATAAAGTCATTCTTGCAAGATTGAAGACGAATAACATCCTGGGAAAAGGATACACTGGAGAACATCAATAGTGCTGCAAGAAGGAAGAAAGGTGGTTTCATAAGGGTCTTCGTATTGAATAGTGGTAACCACATAAAAATAGATTGTAAACTCCTGGAATCTAAATCCGTTAAATTGTTTTTATAGATATTGGTTCATTTTCTTAGTAAAAGCACGGAGGTTTTGGGGGGCGATGAAACGAGGAACGGTTAATTGGGACATTCAAAGTAGGAAAAAATATTCAGAAACAAACCCTTTTTTTGGCGAGGGTATATTTTTTTGAGGGGTCACATCGCCTGGCGCCAAACCGGTCGCATAGGCCAGATATTAGGATATTAAGATATTAGGATATCACAATATCACAATATCTCAATATAAGGTTTCCAAAACCTTATTGGTTTTTCCTGTTGAAGTAAATCGCATCAGCCTGCCGGAGACATGTAATTGTCAAATCATTAATACAAACATGTGGGGGCAGCGTAGTGCAGTAGTAAATCACATCAGCCACATCTTCAGGAGTTAATGGTTTAATCCCATTATATATACTTTTTGCCGTTTCCTCATCTCCCTTGAACCGCACTATAGAAAATTCGGTTTCAGCCGCGCCGGGATGGATGCCGGTTACCTTTATATTATGTCGTAATAAGTCGATCCGCATTGCCTGGTTAAGCGCATCAACTGCAAATTTGCTTGCGCAATACATGTTCCCTCTTTCATATACCTGTTTGCCGGCAACAGATCCCATATTAATGATATGACCTGCTGAGCCTGTCGAAGCATGACGCGCGGCCATTAATTGAGATACAGCTTTGGCTACATACGCAAACCCTTTCACATTAGTATCTACCATGACGTTCCAATCATTAAGGTCCGCCTCCTCAAAATAGTCACGACCCATGGCAAGTCCGGCATTATTAAAAAGCACGTCAATGTTTTTCCATTCTGCAGGAAGTCCGTAAATAGAATCGAAAACCGCCTTTTCATCCCGTACATCAAATGGCAATGTAAAAGAAGCAATGTTGTACCTCTTTTCCATCGTCCTGCACAAATCTTCCAACCGGTCTTTCCTTCTTCCATTTAATATTAGATCATAGCCATTGGCGGCAAATTTTTCTGCGGTGGCTCTGCCAAAACCAGAAGTGGCACCGGTGATAAAAATGATTTTTGACATAGTGATGAAGTCTGAAGTATAGGTCGGAATTCAGACGCTGCGAAGATAGTTGAACATTCACTTTCTTATCGTATCAGTGTGACAGTTCCTTTGAGAAAGATAGGTTTGTCAAGATAGTCAACTGCGCTTACCATCCAGACATACACATTGCTTCCCTGTGGTTTGCCCTGGATAGTACCATTCCAGCCTTTGCCATTGACAGATGTTCTGAAAACCAACTGACCCCAGCGGTTATAAATGCTGAAATACCGGATCTGTTTCATGCCAACCGCAATAGGCTTGACATCGTCATTTAATCCATCGCCATTAGGAGTAAAAGCTGTTGGAACAAACACATAAGGATTTGTTTTAAAAACTTTTACCGAAACATGCGCGGAATCCAGGCAACTCGCATCGTTAAAAATCAATACCGTGTACCTTACACTGTCAATTTCTGCTCCGTAAATACCTACCGGATTTTTGATCCGGGGATTGTTTAACCCGGTCGGAGGTATCCATTGATAACGCGTGCCACCTTCTGCATTCAATTGAAGGGGTTGATTTACTACAACCATTGTATCACGGCTGGCATATGGAATTATTTTTGGTAAGACAGTTATCAATACAGTATCCGAACTTGGTTTTGGACAACCGCTATTGGAAATAACCGTAAGGACATATGAAGTTGTTCTTGGTGGATATGCCGTGGGATTCAGGGTGTTTGCATTAATCAATGAATTGGTAGGCGACCAGCTAAATGAAGTTCCGTTATGCGTACCATTCAAGACAGCTGTTTTGTTGTAACAGATAATATCATCCAAACCGGCATCGGCAGCCGGATAAGGTACCGTCGCGATGTTAATCCATTCTTCGGCCCTGCAGCTACCAATCGTCGCAACAACATGATAGAGGGTTGATGGGGCAACAGCCCTGGCAATTGGATTCTTTATCGTTGGATCATTCAGCGTCGCCGATGGATCCCATAGATATCGCAAACCGTCTGATACAATATTTAATTGTACGGAATCAGTAAGGCATATCGTGGTGTCGGGACGGGTCGACAACGTCACCTTGCTTACCACACGCACTCTCACAGAATCATTATTGATGCACCCGAACTGATCCAATTGAACTTGATAATATGTAGTTGTTGATGGACTTACCGTCGGCGTTGCTGTATTGGAATTGACAATATTTAGCGGTGGGGTCCAACTGAATGTTCCAGTCCCGGATGCTTGCAATTGTAAGGCGTCGGGAACGCAAATGAGTGTGTCCCGGAAAGCCAATCCAATGGGTGGCTTGTCAACGACCCTGGTGGTTTTTGTGATCGTATCCACACAACCCTTGCTGTTAGTAACAATGAGGGTAATGTTTTTTGTTCCTGTATCTGCATACGTCCACGGAGGACTTTGAATACTTGAGGTATCGGCAAGCGTGGTTGCATCACCGAAGTTCCAGGTCCAGCTATTCACAAAACCAAAGGCGGTGGTCGTTGCATCATTAAACGCAACAGGGTTTATGAGGCAAACGCCAGTTGAGTTGAAATTGGGAAAGAATCCCGGCCATACGCTAACGATCGCGGTGGCGGAATCGGGACAGGCTTGGCCGCGATTGGTAGCCAACTTAATCGTATAGTCACCGGGTGCCGAAAAAGTATGTGTGGGTGTGGATGAATCAGAAGTATTATTTATTCCGCTGCCCGCGTCTCCAAATTGCCAGAAGTAAGTTGTGATAAGCGGATTCGAAGGAGGTTGATTCGCAAATGAAAGAGTTAAACCGCCACATTGAGTATAAAGAGGATCAAGTTGTGCTTCGGCTATATCACATTGTCCTGTTTTTATTTGCAGGTCCTTTCGCTGGGTCGCTATTACTACTCCGTTTCTTACTTCATTAACGCACACTGTCACCACGTATATTCCGTTGGGAGGAACAATGCCCGAAATTAACCCTGTGTTGCTGTTGATTGTGACAGCGGACCCAAGGGGTGATGAGCCATTGTATGGAGGGGCATAAGATAAAGGATTGTAGGGTGGAGGGGCTGGCGGATTTGGCGCGGGTGTATTCCATCCCCCGAATGGTTCCTGGTCCTGGCCGCCGCCTCTATAGGCGTCGCAAAATGAGTAGACCAATTGATCGCCATCAGCATCTATCGCGGCGAAACTATAAGTAAACGGATAACCGGCGCAGGTTATCACAGTGTCGGGACCGATAAAGCGGGCACTGTTATTTTGAGGAGCACTGGATAATGAACTGACACCTGGAATTTCTGCCGTATAAGTCGCTCCCAAACCACTTGACGCAACCAGGTTATTAATACCTACAATTCTGCAGCATCGCTGAAAAGTAATTATATAACCGGTGGAGGAAATAGGTAATGAAACAGTAAAACTATATCGGCCTCTCTCGTAGAAGACGGGAGGAGGATTATTAATACATGGGCCGGGAGCGGTTAGTTTCAGCGTATCTATAGCAATTAATGGAATAATAGTATTATTCCAAATCATAGAATTGGTCCCTTTTTCAAAAATAGCCATCCCTACCGTTTGATCAATGGCTGCGCCCGGCGAATTGCCGTCACGATAAAGCATTAGCGTGACGCGGTAAGTATGCAGCCCACCAGACAAGCCAATATAAGTATAGAAAATTTGCCCACCGGTAATATGGTTGGCAAACAATGACGACGTGAGAAAGATAGATA
>JANWHX010000293.1 GCA_025450235.1 Chitinophagaceae bacterium
CAGTGACAAAGGAGGACATAATCAAACTGACAGAAAAACCTGTTCGGCGTATTTATAAATTGGATATTGACGAGTTGAATGACCAGATCAAAGGATTGGAAGGAGATATCAAACAGGTAAAGTACGATCTTAATAATCTTGTCGATTATGCTGTATCTTATTATGAAAACCTGTTAAAGAAATACGGAAAAGGCAGGGAGAGAAAGACAGAGATCAGGCAGTTTGAGGTGATAGAAGCTAAACACGTGGCCATTGCCAACACGAAATTGTATGTAAACCGCGAGGAAGGCTTTATCGGCACCGGGCTAAAGAAGGACGAACTTTTACTGGAATGTTCAGACCTGGATGATATAATCGCTTTTGCGCGAAATGGGGTCATGAAAGTTGTCAGGGTTACCGATAAGGTTTTTATCGGGAAGGACATTTTGCATGCCGCAGTTTTCAAAAAGAACGATGAACGCACTACGTACAACATGATCTATGCGGATGGGAAAGGAGGAAAGAGTTTTGCAAAACGATTTAATGTAACCGGAGTAACCCGGGACAAAGAATATCATCTGACCAGGGGAACGGAAGGCAGCAAGGTGCATTACCTGAGTGTAAATCCGAATGCAGAAGCAGAATTAGTTAAAATCACACTTACCCCGGGCAGCGCGGCGCATAAAAAAGAATTTGAATTTGGTTTTGCTGAGCTGGAAATTAAGGGTCGTGGAAGCATGGGTAACACGGTAACTAAATATCCAATTAAGTCAGTTCGGCTAAAGGAAGCCGGTGTGTCCACAATTGCCGGGAAGAAATTATGGTATGACGATCAATTCGGGAGATTAAATGCCGAGGAAAAAGGACAATTCCTGGGAACATTTGATGCAGATGATAGAGTATTGGTGGTATATAGTGACGGCAACTATGAAGTCACCGACCAGGAGCTGACACAAAAACTGGATTCGGAGAAAGTTATATTTATAGAAAAGTTCAACCCGGAAAAAATAATAACGGCTGTCTATGCCGACCTCGATAAAAAACAGTTCATGGTGAAAAGGTTTAAGATTGAAACCAGTACTTTAAAAACAAAATTCCTGTTCATCAAAGAAGGGGATGGAAACTATGTGGAGGCGGTAACGACGACGGAGGAGCCCGTTCTTGCCATGCAGCAGGGCAGGGGAGCACAGATAAGAAAAGCTAAGTTAAAGATTGTAAAGATCGTTGAAGTAACAGGATACAGAACCGTAGGCACTAAGTTGGCTGATTACAGTAAATCAACTGAAATGGCATGGGTCAAAAGCAAGACCGATATTCAGCAGGGAGAGTTGTTCAGTTGACTCTTTTGGATTAGGCAACATTTCATCTTACGGACAATGTCATTAGTTTCAGCTTAAGTTGCAAAAATCCGAAATATTGAAAATCCGAAATTCGAAAAGGCGATTCCGATGGAAGACTTTTTCGGATTTCGAACTTGGGATTTCGGGTTTATACCGAAAATATCCTTATCCAATAAACTCAATTGCATCTTGAACGATCAAATCCAGACTACCTATTTCTTTTGACGTTTGATACGTAATGTACCGTTGTTTTGCAGCGTGCTGGTAATACGGACCTCGTATTTTTTCTTTCCATCATCTACGATCATCAAGGCAGTATTGGGCGGAATAGAACCGAGATTGTCCGCGAACATACTCAGTTCATTGAAGGGCCGGGAACCATCGAGGGTCAGGTTAAAATGTATCGCCTTCTGGCTAAGTATCTGCGCTGAGGTAAGAAGCTGGTTATTGAAAAAAACCGAAATGGAGTCGCCGTCTACTTCTCCATTGTCATAAAAATCCACCTTCAATGAATCAGATCCCACTTCAATTTCATCACTTACCACGTTCTCTCTTTCTTTAAATTGATTTTCCACTACATAGTTTACTACTTTTCGCTGCATGACATAGGCGGCAACCTGGGTATCCGTGGCAAGGGGTCTCCACACCTGGTATGCTTCTTTGAACTCACGAATCGAACGTAACACTGAATCCTTTTTACTCAGGTCAGCATTCAGGGCCAGATCAAAATTGATATCAGAACACATCAGACGCTGTTCCGGAGTGCTGCTGAATGTCCCGGTAAGCGTTGAACCTGTCCTCGCTACTTTTAATATCCCGCGCATATTCATGATGCAATCCACTTCTTTATTCATCAATGAGCCGTAATAGGTGATCGGTATATTGTACAGGCTAATTTCCCTCGTTGCTTTATTATAGTTTCCCTTTACCTGTAAACTCCTGTATGTATTCTTGAAAAAATAGTTAATAATTCCTTTAACATATGTGCCTTCGGGCTGAAGTATCATTTCTACAAGGTAATTATTGGCGGAAGAGTTTGTTTTTACGTTCGCCCGGCCGTACCAATATCCAAATACTGATTGGGAATAAACGAGAGAATACGAGGCAGTTAGGATGGTAAGGACGAGGATTGCTTTTTTCATAGACTGGAAATCAATTGTCAAAAATCATGCTTCATTTAACGAAATTAGGCGTTCTTTATTTCAGGCTCCGTTTCATTTCTCTTTCTGCGTCCTTTTGCCTGATTGTGTCACGTTTATCATGCAATTTTTTGCCTTTGGCAAGTCCGATCTCGATCTTTACAAAGCCCTTTTCATTAAAATAAATGCGCAAAGGTATAAGGGTATATCCCTTCTCCTTCAATTTGGACTCTATCTTTTTTATTTCCCGGCGTTGTAATAAAAGTTTCCGGTCACGCATCGGCTCATGGTTATTGAGATTGCCATGCGAGTATTCTGCTATATGTAAGGACTTTATCCACGCTTCTCCTTTATGCAGCAAACAATAACTGTCATTGAAACTCACCTTCCCATTCCGGATCGATTTTACTTCTGTGCCCAGCAGCACCATTCCTGCCTCATATTTTGCATCAATGAAGTATTCGTGATAAGCGGATCGATTCTTTATCTCTGTCATCTATAAATAAAAATTAAGTGGTTTTTGTCCCCTGATCGCACAGAGCAAGCAGAGAGAAGGAGAAATGCAGCGCATTTAATTCCGTAATTCTAATCGTACTGGGCAGAATTACTAAAATCAAGTGTATTGAAACTAATTTAATTCTTAAATAAGTCAAGCAATGTGGTCACCTTCGCTTTTAGTTCTTTTCGCGGAACGATAAAATCTAAAAAGCCGTGTTCCAGAACGAATTCGCTTCGCTGAAAACCTTCTGGCAGATCTTTCTTTATCGTCTCCTTGATCACCCTGGGACCAGCAAATCCGATTAATGCCCCGGGTTCTGCAATATTCACATCACCCAGCATGCCAAATGAGGCGGAGATACCGCCAAATGTCGGATCGGTCAGCAGAGAAATATAAGGAAGCTTTGCGTCATTTAATTGAGATAGCTTACCGCTGGTTTTCGCCAATTGCATTAAAGAAAAAGCGCTTTCCATCATTCTGGCCCCGCCACTTTTACTGATCACCATATAAGGAAGTTTATGCTGCAGGCAGTAGTCGACAGCCCTGGAAAATTTCTCACCCATTACACTGCCGAGGGAGCCTCCGATGAATTCAAAATCCATACAGGCAATCACTATTTCATGACCATTTACTTTACCGGCTGCAACGCGAATAGAATCTTTCAGATCCGTTTTACTCCAGGTCTCTTCCAAACGTTTTTTGTAGGGTTTCAGGTCGGTAAATTCAAGAAAATCTTTGGATCGTATGTTGTCAAACAGCTCGGTGAATTCATTATTATCCAGGAGTATTTCGAAATAATCACTGCTGTTGATACGGTGATGGTAGTTGCATTTAGGGCATACAAATAAATGTTCACGCAATTCAGAGATCGTGCAGATATAATTGCAATCAGGACATTTTACCCAAAGGCCTTCAGGAGTTTCTTTCTTTTCTGAAGTCTTCGTGCTGATGCCCTTCTTGATACGTTTAAACCAACCGCTTTTCGTTTCTTCCGACTTTCCTTCTTCCCCGGCCAGGTTTGCATCAAAGTCTTCAACTTGTTTAGCCATAACCATCGGTTAAGGTGCAAATATAAGGATTGTCAAAGAGAGAGCTTAATGCGTAACGCCCAATGCTGAATGCTCAATGCTGAATGCATAACGATATGCATCATGTGGGTTTGGACAGCGTTTGGCTTTTAGCGTTAAGCATTCAGCATCTTACCCCCTTTTCTTCGCCGATATCGACTTTGTTATTGTCGCTCCTTTCAATACCTGCTTGGGAGTTTTCATTTTACCCAATGAATAAGCATAGGCTTCCTTCATCAATGTCTTAAGGTAAGTCTTAGGAAAATCCTTTTTACTTTTAACAAGCAAATACCGGTATTGATTTCCCTGGCCAATCAACCGCTTTTCCGGGTCCGCAATCTTTGCTCCCCAGTAAAATCCAAAATGCACGTTATGTGTGCTCCTTCCTACCGCGATATTGCAAAATACATCACCAACTCTGTCAGTGGGTGACCAACCAAAGGCCAGCGCATTATAGTTGTCATAAATGAGTTCGTTGCTGTTAGGATAAAGATCCCAGACAAATTCTCTTAGCCATAAAGCCAATTCCTTTACTTCCGGGGGAAAGGGTTTCAAAAACTTGCTGAGGTCTTTGATATCTTCTTTTGGCATGGTCGAAGATTGGAGGTACAAGATATATCATTCCCATTCATTTAATCGAGGATCCAAACGACGGGTCATAGGTGGACTCAGCTCAATGCGGAATGCTGTATGCCCAATGCCCGATGCTGAATGCATAGCGACATACCTCTTGAGGCATGGGACAGCGTTAAACATTTAGCGTGAGGCATTCAGCATTTTCCCGCGTGCAAAAAAAAATCAATGATTACGCGGCAAGTTTTTTAAATTACATTCCCATATTTCTTTTATTCCTCAACAAATTTTAGCATATATGAAAAAACTGTATTACTCCATTGCGGCTTGTGCAGCCTTTGTCATCCTGGTGGCTGCCAACAGGTCAACTGATAATCCCTACGGATTAAAAATGGGAACGCCGTCTGTACAATCTATTAATGCATTAGCATTCGGTCCGGATGGAATACTTTTTATCGGTGATTCAAAATCTGCCGCTGTTTTTGCGATTGATACGAAGGACAAAACAGTTGTAGAAAAAGCAACTGCGATTGAAATTAAGAATGTCGACCAGAAGATTGCGGCAGTGTTGGGTACTGAAGCTAAAAATATCCGGATCCAGGATATTGCCGTCAATCCTTTATCTAAAAAAATATATTGTGCCGTTCAAAGCAGTGATGGAACACCGGTATTGCTGACCCTTGAAGGAAATAAAGTAACCGCCGTAAGTTTAAAAGATATTCTTTACAGCAATATATCTATCGCCAATGTTCCCGGTGAAGATGCCAAAGACAGGGGAGGTCGTCCATTACGGGACCAGGTGATCTCTGACCTTGGCTATGCCGATGGCAGTGTCATGGTAAGTGGACTTTCTAACCAGGAGTTTGGTTCAACTTTCAGGAAGATCGCTTTTCCATTTACAGATAAACAGGAGCAAGCTTCACTGGAAATTTATCATGCGGCTCACGGAAGATATGAAACCAATTCACCCATCCGCACATTTACTACCGCGGAGTTGAATGGCAAGAAATACCTGGTAGCCAGTTATACCTGCACCCCGCTCGTATTGTTCCCTCTTGATGAATTAAAACCGGGCAAACATGTCAAGGGCAGAACAGTAGGAGAATTCGGAGCAGGAAACTCGCCCGTTGATATGATCACTTTAAAGAAAAACGGCAATTCATATCTTTTTATGGCCAATTCCAACCGGCCTCTCATGCGGGTAAATTACAAGAATATCGAAACATACGAAGGTACATTAACTGAACCCGTGAAAGAAAGCTATGCAACCGCCGGCGTGAATTTTGTGACATTGCCGACAGTTAACGTTTTACAAATGGATAAATTAGACGACAACCAGGTAATCGTGCTGCAACGCAGGGCAAATGGTGACCTGGATCTGTGGACAGCCAGCGGCGACAGGTGGATTTAATGCTTACTAATACTTTCAATAGAAAAAAGGTCAGGCTTTATTGTATGTGGAGCCTGGCCTTTTCTTTTTTTCTGCCTGGTTGTTCAGACCATGAAAAGGAAAGACCTCCTGTAACAATTCACTGGAAAGACAACCGTGCAGAGAGTATAATCATTCCAATGGCACTGTTTCGAGGAATTCCGCGAGATTCCATCCGGCAGCTTGTCCAAGTGCGCCTGGCCAAAATGAATTCTCCCATTATTGGTGAGCTCACTATCCTGGATGGAGCCGTCAGGTTTCAGCCCGCCATCGCGTTTACCCGGGGCTTAAGATATGAAGTCAGATTATCGGATAAATTGTTAAGTGAGTTTGAGATACCGAAGAATGATAAAAATGATGCTCCGATAGTAATCGCTATTTATCCTACCGCCGGTGTATTACCTGAGAATTTATTAAAAATGTATATCGCTTTTTCAAAGCCTATGCAGGAAGGTCAGGCTTTGAACAACATATTCGTGTTGAAAGACCGGAATGATACCATTCCTGTCTTCCTTGATCTTGACCAGGAATTATGGAATAAAGAAAGAACAATGCTGACTTTATGGCTTGATCCGGGAAGGATCAAACGGGATCTGCAACCAAATTTGAAAATGGGCACTCCTTTGCAGAAAGGAAGTTCTTACCAGCTACTACTTAACAACGACTGGCGGGATACCAACGGCGATTCACTGGCGGATGATTATAAAAAGGAGTTCCTTGTTGGTCCCCGCGATAGCCTTTCTCCTGATCCCGGGCTCTGGACAATTTATGAAACCAAATCAGGAAGCACTCAACCATTGAAGATCGATTTACATGAGTCGCTTGATTACATGTTACTGAAAAATGCAATCAGGATTATTGATTCTAAAGGCAGCAATGTAATGGGGACATTTGCCCCGGAAGAGCGGGAAACAATTTTAAGTTTTATACCATCAGCTGCCTGGAATAAAGGTGAATATACAATTGAAATTGAATCACGCCTGGAGGACCTGGCGGGCAATAACCTGAGTCGCCTGTTTGATCAGGACCTCACGACGAAGAATCCACGCAGCCATCAAGATCTTTATAAAAGATCGTTTCGTATTCAATAAGTAGCCTGGCTGTGTATTTGACAGGTATTTTACGACCTGGTAATTTTCTACGGTGTTTGTTAGGATAAGAAAAGATCAAATACAACTAAGCGGGCCAGTGAAAGGTAAGTCCATATCCATCCGGATCAGATAGCGACATTGCCTTGAATCCATATTTAGTGATCGCGGGTTTCCTGGCTTCAACGCCCCTGGAAGCTAGATAAGCAAAGGCGGCGTCTACATTCGGGCAACCGAAATAAATCATTGTATCATCATGATGTGCGATACGCGATTGGTCAGGGGCGGGAGGACGTTCATGTCGTTCATAGGCTGTATTAAGCATTAATTCCGAATTATCGAGACGTAACATGGCCCAGTCACAATCATCACCTAATTCTGGTTGTGATTGGTCAACTAATTGAAACCCGAGAAGGTCACGATAAAATTTTATTGAGGTGGGCATATCGAAAACCTGCAGCAGGGTTACAGAGCTTTTGACGATAATCGGCATATCAAATTTAATTTTACAATTAAGCGATCTGTTTTCAAAGCTTTAATAAATAGATCATCCATTCAGCGTTTCACTGCTTTCCACCCGTCAAACGGTTTTACAGTGGCGCAGTTGGGTCCGCCGTCTCTCCCCGTACCCGGCACCTTAGTTTCCATGATCAATTGAGGATCATTCAAACAGTCATTTATCATCTTCCCATTGATGCCTGCTAACGGGATCTTCAAGCGACGACTCCAGACGGTATTTGTCTGACCCGCATATGAACCAATGTCCAGGTAAACGAATCGTTCACCCCTGGGTCCCTGGACAAAAGGACCAAGAAAATCTACCAGCGATGCTTTTTCTGTATTTACTCTTGCTGCAAATTCAAATTGTAAATGGCCGGCCTTCGAGCGTTGCTTTTGAATAGTTTCGTAGTTGCTCCCTTTTCCTTTTTGTAAACCGAAGTCAACACCGGGCGGCGGCTCTTGCAGAATAATGCGAAAGAGAATTTCTTTTTCCATGCATCAGTTGATATTATGGGTTCAATTGTTTTTTCCCGGACATTCCCGCCAATACAAATAAAATTCCCGCAAATGTAAACGACTCACAAAGACCCAGGCGATCGCCGGCATTGTTTGTATCCCCGGCGAACCTGACCGTGTGCAAAAGAATAAACCAACCCGCGATCATAAAACCCGAAAGCAGGGCCGCCCATTTCCTGGTTTGAGGGATGAGGAGGCCAATTCCAGCAGCCAATAAACAGATCCCACAGAAATAAGTCCAGAATGCCGGGAATGGGATATAGGGCGGCATAAAGTCTTTTATGATGAAATCGGCGAATTTAAAATGAGCAAACCCGCATATAATAAAAAATAAAGATAAAAAAAGACAGCCCGTAAAAATGAGCTTGTCATTGATTGAAGTGTTGTCCAAATGGCTGCTTTCATTGCCGGGAAACGATGCGGCAACAATAAATGATCCGCCACCTAAGGCGAGCGCCTTGTATGCGCCGGCCCAGTCAGTCATTTCATACAGGTGACGCAGCAAAAATGAAAATATCAGGATCAGCATTCCGACCACCAATGATGCCATACGTGCTCTTATTGAAAGCACGACGGCAACTCCTGAAATGATAGCCAGGGCGCCTGAAACATAAGCCCATGCGAGCTTTCCCGGGATAGCTGCTGCCCATTTTACTGCGGGTGGCCTGCCAATAATAAAATCTTTTGAAAGAATACAAAGAATGCCGAGTGCCGCGATCCCGATAGCATAGATGATGCGGCCAGGGGTAATTAACTTCTCCATTATATATATCCGTTGATTGATTTTTTCACATGCTTTCACCGGGTATAATTGGGTTTTGAAATGATCTGAAAGGTAGCAATCATTTCAGTTTTACCTGCTGATTTGCATTCGAAATATGTTGGTCATTTGTGGAAAAGGGCCACAAAACAAAGCGAAAAAAATTATCGGTCTTTTCCCTGTGTGATGAAATACCCTATATTTGATAGGTAAAACTGAAAGTCCATTAAAAAACTAAATCTAAAACATCATGGCTACAAAAACAGCAAAAAAACCAGCTAAAAAAGCAGCAGCAAAAAAACCGGCCAAAAAGAAATCTGCACGTAAACCATCTGCAGCGTTTATGAAACCACTTGCATTGAGTGATTCATTAGCCGCTGTTATTGGAAATAAACCTGTTCCCCGTACTGAAATAGTAAAAAAGTTGTGGGTTTACATTAAAGCAAATAAGCTGCAGGACAAGAATAACAGACGCATGATAAATGCTGATGCCAAACTGAAACCCGTTTTTGGCGGAAAGGCACAGGTATCTATGTTTGATATGGCTAAACACATTTCTAAGAATGTGAAATAATAAAACTATTATTCTGCAAACGGGCACTTCAAAAGAGGCCCGTTTTTTTTATTTAGAGAAACTCATCAACGATCAGATGCCTTTAAAATAAACCAGATCGTAATGATCCGTCGTATATTTAACCGGGGTTAAAATCATGTTGTGATTATTTAGTTCCGTTTCACCAGGCATAAAAAAATAATGGAGTACAAATCTGTCTCTCGTCTTGTCTATTTAGCAGCCGGCTTATTTCTTGCCATTTGGTTTTTGCAGCAGGTTATTGATGTCATTCTCCTTTTATTTTTTGCCATAGTGATTACAATTGTGCTCAATGCGCCGGTGACCTGGCTTCAGCAAAAGAAAAAATTGTCTCGGACGGCGGCTTCATTGCTGGTATTCTTTGGTGTGATGGCAGTATTCGCATTGATCGGCTGGATGGTTATTCCAAAGATAGTTACACAGGTAAAATTGCTCATCGACCAGCTTCCCGATTATTTAGGCAGGCTTAATCAGCGTTTCACACATTGGATAGGAGAACATGGTGCAGAAAACGGAGAGATCCCTAAATCGGTTACACCTGGTGTCGACAGTTTGCCTCCCCTGATCAACAGGATTGGTGAATATTCGCTGGCTATTTTCGCCAATGTCCTGAAAGTAATTTTCTTTTTCTGTCTTGTCATTTATATGCTGATCAATCCAAAGCCATTGCTTGAAATGTATTTGTCTTGCTTTACAGATGCAAAAAAAGAAAAAGCTGCTGATGCCTTTGCTTACGCGTCAAAAATGACGATAGGGTGGATGTGGTCAAATGTTGTCGCCGGCGCGATACGTGCCACGATCGTTTGGTTCTTCCTGTATTTCATGGATATCCCTGGAGTGTGGGTCTGGGCCGGGGTTACTTTTTTTGCAGAGCTTATTCCCAAGATCGGTTTTTACATTATGGCGGTTCCTCCAATATTGGTCGCATTTTCGATTTCTCCAACTACCGCTTTATGGGTGGCCCTGTTTTATATTGCCCTCGATGAGATCATTGGAGATTTTGTTATTCCGCGTATACGGTCGAAGACGATGAAGATACATCCAGTATCAATTCTTGTGATGTTGTTGGCGATGACCGCTGCATTTGGTGTCATGGGTGCCTTTATCGCAACTCCACTCGTGGCCTTTATCAAAGCTTATTATGAGACTTTTTATCAAAGAAAAACGCGGGCGGATAATATAGAAGAAAATATTGACCGGATGTTGTCCAGGAAGATGAAGGATTGATCACGCATTAATACGTTAAATGACTGCCTGTATAACTGAACCATTAGGAATTTTGAACCACTGTTTAGAGATGGTTCTGAAATCCGGCTGTCGTAATTTTTTGCATGACGTTGGCGGTGATCTTATCACAATAGACAAGATTAAATTCAAAAATATCAGTAGGAGTGTACCTCTTTGAAATTCTTTCCCTGAGCATATGTTTAGCCCGGTTCAGGCGCACCTTGACATTAGTCTCAGTAATATCAAGCACTTCGGCTGTTTCCGCAGTACTCAGCCCGATTAGTTCCCGCAGGGAAAAGACCATCTTGTAGTCAAGAGGAATATAATTGAGTGCCGTCTCTATTACATGGACCAACTCCCGGCTCAAAATAGCCTGGTGAGAATCCCGCTGTTGATCGGTGCTGAACATAGGCGTAATTGTTTCTTTAAAGGTGGAGCTGGTCGGTTTCTCGTTCTTAAAACTCGATTTGTGAGTTTTCTTGTAGCACAGGTTAAGCATGATTTGTATGACCCATGTTGTAAAAGAAGAACGCTGCTGAAATTTCCCGAGGTTTACATACGCTGCGATAAATGCTTCCTGCATCAGGTCCTCTGTATCATGATGATTAAATCCATAAGACCTTCCCGTCTTATACAGGAAGGGATTATTCTTTCTGATCAATACTTCGAAAAATTCAGCTTCACCTGCCAATATTTTGCCGATGACATCTGAATCAGTAGTCGTTTCTACCTGTCTAAAACTACCCATAGCTGAATTATCCGGGCTTAGAGCCTTTTTCTCACGCAAATATCTGTGATTTTAATAAATGAAGCCATTTATGGCAGTTTATAATAGAGGCCTGTGGGGATGAGAAGGTTACACAATGCAATATATTTTTTTGAACTGTAACCATAACCTGCTGATATGACTCTATAATTGCAAAGATCCCGTATGAAAAAATTTCAATTCCTGTTCGTTTTGGGATGTATTGCGTTGTTGATAGGTACTATGGTACTACTCGTCAGGTGCAGTGGACATAGTAATGGTCAGACTGTTGATCCTCCCCGGAGTAATGCAGACCCGATTTCCGATAATGCCGCAAAAATGCTGGAAGAGGGCCGGCAAGTATTTCGTTTTGAAACTTTTGGTGACGAAGCTTATTGGACCGACGCTTTGCAATTGCATAAAGCTATTTTAGGAGAAAAAAATGGCGGTGTGGGAACAGGTCTGTCTCCCAAAGCGGCATTGGCAGCAGGTCTTAAGGTAGATATGGAAGTAATACCGGCTGATGTGGCAGATGGCATTAAATCGGGAAAAGTGAATCTCGATGACCCTGCCGTAACGCTGGCATTATTGCAACTAAATGCTGTAGTAGGTGTGAAAGGAACATTTGACAGCAAGAAAAATCTTGTATCTGTTGGAATAACCTGTGCATCCTGTCATTCCACCGTTGATAATGCCTTTGCTCCCGGAATCGGTCGTCGTTTGGATGGATGGGCAAACCGGGATCTCAATGTTGGAGCGATCGTTTCTATGGCTCCCAATTTGAGTCCGCTTACTGATGCCCTGGGTGTCGATGTGGCAACAGTTAAGAAAGTATTGGCAAGCTGGGGCGCCGGAAAATTTGACGCCGAACTTAACCTGGATGGAAAGGCCTTTCGTCCCGATGGTAAACCGGCAGCGACTTTAATTCCAGAGGCTTTCGGCCATGCAGGACATAACCTGCACACCTGGACAGGAGGATGGGGAAATGTCACTTACTGGAATGCTTATGTCGCGAATCTTGAATTGCAGGGACAGGGAAATTTTTATGATCCGAGGTTAATGGATGCGAAGAAATATCCTGTTGCGGCTAAGTTAGGTTTTGGAAACAAACGTTCAAAGACCGCTGATGATGATAAGGTCACCGGTAAACTGGCCGCTTTACAATTTTATCAATTAGCCATTCCTGCACCACCTGCTCCTGATAGTATTTATAATAAGGATGCAGCTGCGCGGGGTAAAACAATCTTCAGCGGTAAAGCAAAATGTGCAAGCTGTCATGTTCCTCCTTTGTTCGCAGAACCGGGATGGAGCACACATAAACCAGAAGATATTTGTATAGATGATTTTCAATCCAGCCGTTCACCGGACAATACTTATGTCACACAGGGGTTAAAAGGTTTGTGGACGCATATGAAAGGAGGTTTCTATCACGACGGCCGCTTCGCTACATTAATGGATGTTGTCAACCACTATGATAATTGTAAGAAACTTAATTTGGCGGAAGGAGAGAAAAAGGATTTGGTGGAATATTTGAAATCATTATAGCGAAAGGAAGTCAGAAAGACCGAAAGTCCGTAAGTCGGGAAGAAACACTCCTGCTGATTTATACATTCTCTTTATTCTCGTCCTGGAGCCAGATCACTTTTTGTTCAGATTTATGCGGCTGGCCTATAATATCACCATATAATTCAGGTCGTCTCGCTTTCAGGTAACGATAACCGCCCGCTTTTGCCAGTTTATCCCTGGTCAACAAAGCGGTGACGACATCGTCACCCAATTCACGGCATTCGGCAGTAATATCGCCAAAAGGATCAATTATCATTGAACAACCATTTTTCAACTGGTCATCATCCATACCAATCGGGTTTGAAAACACAACATATACCCCATTGTCATAGGCTCTTGACGGCAACCATTTCATTAACCATTGCCGGCCCTTCATGCCATCAAATTCCAATCGTACCGAAGTCGGATCATTTCCCCTGTTGTGCCAAAGCGCAGGATCAACAAAGCCTGCACCGGGCCGTGTAGAAGGAGTGCACATGGTAACATGTGGCATAAAAATGATCTCAGCGCCAAGCAGGGTAGTGGCCCTTACATTCTCGATAATGTTGTTATCGTAACAGATCAGTATCCCGCATTTCCATCCGTTCAATTCAAATACGCAGTATTCGTTGCCGGGAGTGAGATGAGGATTGATAAATG
>JANWHX010000294.1 GCA_025450235.1 Chitinophagaceae bacterium
AAATGATTGCGGCCAGCCTGAAAGAGTTTTTCTCTTCCAGGTTTCGCAACAGCGCAGATAAATGCCGGCTTAAGCTAAACAGGGGCATCATCCTCGGAATAACGGGAACAATTATAATGATCCTGAACACGGCCATTGGTTTTACGGGATCCCATACATTTCCTTTAATTGCTGGTCGGGTGATATTGGAACCGGCCGGCTGGTTCCTGCTCTGGGCCTCCTTTGATTTCTTATTTTACAACTGGCAGGAGTTGAAAAAAGAAAGAGACTTCTTTAAAGAACTTGCCGAAATGAATATTCACTTTAAGTCATCCTGATCCGGAAGCTGACCACTATCAATGCCCGGTATGATGATAGTTCTGCATTAGGGTCCAACAATAAAATATTTTGCAGTCAGGTATGTCTACTAATAAAAATATCTGTATGACCAATCCTGGTTTAAAGATCCGTCAGTTCCGCCACGAAATTGAAGCGTGGAAGAGAAGTCCTGAATTCATTATGCAGGAGAATTCAATATTGAAGAATCGCCTGGCCGAAGTTCTTAATGCCACTTCAAATCAAAGCAACTTCATTAACGAGTCTGAACAATACCAGAATTGTTTTGTGCAGACAGACGAATATATCTGGCTGATAAGAAGAGAAATTGTTGAATTAGACCAATTGCTCGCGGGAAATGCATTTCCAAAAGGCAGGTCCCTGGATGATGTTATTCAAAAGCAAAAAAAACTTTCAGCCGATATGCAAAATGTGGGCAGGGAATTCAATAAATTGAAATTTGAGTTCAATAACTATCTGGGGGAGGTGTTATGATCAGGAGAAAGATAGGCATCATAAAAATCGAGATCATTTATACGGTTTGTTTTTTTATCACGTCCGTGGCTTTAGCACAAGCAGGTCCCGGTAAACTGGAAGAATTTCTTAATGACGGACCCCGACTAAGAAATATTTCGCTGCGATATTTGTCTGACGTAAATCAATTCTATAAAAAGCTGCAATATCATCCTGTATGGACAGAAGATAATTTTTCACAACAGTATCTTTTATCGCTTCTGAAACGGTCATCCGATTATGGCTTAAATGCGGGTGATTATCAACCTGGGCGGGTAGTATCAATCGAAAATTATCATTTGTCTCCTGCAAACAGTGAAGATTCTATTATTTCAGAAATTCAATTAACAGATGCCCTGATCCACTTCCTTCATGATATTGTGTATGGCAACACTCCGGTGCGACCCGGGTATAACGGCCTTGATTATTCTCCCGGCTGTCTCGATATTTCCAGTCTGCTTGCGGAGGCTGTTATAAATAGCCAATTGTCTTCGCTCCCGGCATCCATTGAGCAAAAAACAAATGAGTATGATTCACTCAAGAGGTTTATTTCAGGGTACAATAGGATTATTGGGACCACTAATTTCAATGAAGAGGTTGTGACTTCCGTTACTGTAAATGGGACAAATAAACCGCTTTTGACAAAACTATTTCAGCTGGGGCTCATAGATTCCGCAACTCAGAAATTAACAGATAAGGAGTTAAAAGAAAAAGTAAAAAAAGCGCAGATGTTATTCAACTTACTTGCAGACGGCATTTTGCGCAGTACAACAATAGAGGCTTTTAATGTCCCGCTTGCAAACAGGTTGAAAGAAATAAATAATGCCATCAATGCCATTCGTTGGATGAACTGTATCAAACAATCACAAAAAGTTATAGTGGTGAATATTCCGTCAGCAAACTTGCTGGTATATGAAAATGGAACAGTGATTTTGGAATCAAGGGTCATCGTCGGCAAAAGGTCGACGCCTACGCCCACGTTGTGTAGTAAGATCACTGAAGTTGACCTGTATCCTTATTGGATGGCGCCCTATTCAATAGCCACTAAGGAATTGCTGCCTTCTATAAAAAAAAATATCGGCTATCTTGATGCAAACGGATACCAGGTAATTAATAAGCAGGGCAGGGTCGTTAATCCTTATAAGATCGACTGGCAGGCATTAAATGCTTCAAACTTTCCATACACCATCCGCCAGTCTACCGGGTGTGATAATGCACTGGGCCTGGTAAAGCTGAATTTCTACAATCCTCATAGCGTGTATCTTCACGACACTCCCAATAAGAGTCTTTTTAGCTTTAATAAAAGGTATTTCAGCCATGGCTGTATAAGGGTAGAAAAAGCAATGGAAAAGGCGCACCTTGTTTTAAAGAATAATGGCATTGCTATAGACACACTCGAGGCAAAAGGATGTCTTTATAACCAGTCTCCCATCATTGTCTCCGCCGACGAGATCATTCCGGTATTTGTTTTATACAATACTGCCTGGGTTGATTCCACAGGCAGGGTGAGCTTCTCGGAAGATATTTACAGGAAAAATCAATTTTACAAGAAGAAAAACTGATCATTTAATGACAAGAGTTTGCCTCACTGTTGATCATTATCATAAATTCATTTTTTCGTCATGGCTACCTTGCTTTCATAAAAGAATTACTTATGAAACAGGTATATAAGATAGCCTTTGTTGCATTATTCTTTATTGTAGGATGCAATACTTCCAAAATAACCAGTTCATGGAAAGCCGAAAATGTTCAGCCCCGTGAATACAAAAAAATACTGGTGCTTGGTTTGATTAATGAACCCGACAGAACCGTTCGGGAACAAATGGAAGAACACATAATGGGAGACCTCCGTGATCTTGGATATGATGCAGTTTGTTCCTGCGATGAATTTAATCCCAAAGCATTTGAAAATATGAAAGAGCAGGAAGCGTTGGCTAAACTTAATAATAGCGGAATAGATGCAGTATTGACTGTTGTATTGCTCGATATGCAAAAAGAAAGCCACTATGAACCCGGTAGAGTTTCCGGCGGAGTTTATCATGCTCCTTACGGTGATCATCCTAACAGATTTTGGGGCTACTACAACAATATGTATGGACGCGTTTATTCGAAGGGGTACTATGTTACAAATACCAAATACTTCTGGGAAAGCAATTTTTATGATCTCAGCAATGGTACTGCACTGTTGTACTCAGTTCAAAGCCGGTCATTCGATCCTTCATCTGTAGGCAGCCTGAGCCATGAATATGGACAGATGATTGTAAAGGACATGGTAAAGAATAAAATACTTACTAACCGGAAAGAAATAGAACGAAAACCGATGTAATTGTTTGGTATTGACCCTGGTTTATTTAGTAACTAATGAAAGCATTTTGAACAATCAATAGATTTAATCTAAAGATTTTCAAAGAGACAAGGATGAATAGAACAATAAATATAATGGGTTTTTGGACGGGACTTATTGCCTTTGGGGCAGCAGCAGCTTATGTTATCGTTCAGTTATTGCAGGTCGCTGGTTTCCTTTGGTTTCCAGTTGACGAGATATTAATTTATGGAACTTCTCTTTGCATTGTAATACCCTTTGTTCTTGAAATTCTTGCACTTCATTACGTAACACCTGTTGGAAAAAAGTATTGGAGCCACGCTGCTCTTATCTTTTCTGTCATTTATGCCGTATTTGTTACAGCCAATTACGTGGTCCAGTTGGCAACAGTGATTCCTATGAAGCTGAAAGGTACTTCTGACGAGGTACGGGTTCTTGAACAAACACCGCATTCTTTGTTTTGGGATTTCGATGCATTGGGATATATATTTATGGGTTTGACAACTCTGATAGCAACCCCGGTATTTGAAAAACAGGGATTTCAAAAATGGGTTAGAATTTCTTTTTTAGCTAATGCCCTTGTTACCCCTTTAATTTCATTCGTATATTTTTATCCGGGCTATTCTGATAAACTTCTTCTGCTCGGGTTCCCCTGGGGAATTACAGCGCCATTGTCAATGCTACTACTGGCAATAATGTTTAAGAAGAATTACGAAATACAAAAATCATTTTAATGAGCAACTATCAACTACCCGGAAGTGAGCGCTAAACATTTTTTGCTTTGGTTACCAATGATAGCGATTGCATTTGGAAATGCAACTTTAAGACAATTAGTTTTCATAGAGTATTTTAGTGAATTACGGGCGCATCAACTATCAACTATCACGTTAATCATCCTATGCTCAATTTATGTCATGCTTGTATTTCCATTTCTTAGTATTCAAAACGGCAAACAAGCCATCATGATTGGATGTCTGTGGGTGGGTTTAACCGTTTTATTTGAATTTTCATTAGGACGCATCGTTAACCGTTCGTGGGAAAACCTTTTGCAGGACTATAATTTAATGGAAGGACGTATTTGGTTGCTTTTTTTATTGTGCCTTTTACTTTTGCCGTTTGCGCTTTACCATATAAAGAAAGACTGACCGGGGCAGGAGTTATTATTTGCACATGGAAAAAATGTCAGGCTTGCTTTCGATTTTCTGATTATCATATCAGGTGATGACATCCATCATTGGTTTTTTATTGATCGCATGCTTTTCTTTGCAATGACTATCAAAAAATGAAGAAATGAAACGAAAGATCTTGCTTATATGCGGTATACTGTCTTCGCTGCTATACATCGCTATGAATGTCTTTATACCGTTGTTATATGAGGGGTATAACTCTGCCTCGCAAACAGTCAGCGAGCTTTCTGCAATTGATGCTCCAACAAGAACATTATGGGTTGTGCTCGGAACAGTTTACACATTGCTTGTGACTGCATTTGGCTGGGGTGTATGGTTGTCTGCGCGGGATAACCACTCATTGCGCGTGGTGGGAATCTTGCTGATCATTTATGGTATCGTTGGTATCTTCTGGCCATTGGGCCCTATGCACCGGCGTGAAGTGCTGGCCGGAGGGGGAGGAAACCTGAGTGATATTATGCACATAGTTTTCACGATGATAACAGTTCCGCTTATGTTACTGGCCATGGGATTTGGAGCAGCGGCATTCGGAAAGCAATTCCGGTTCTATTCGATTGCGACTATCCTGATCCTCTTAGTATTTGGCGTGTTAACCGGTGTTGATGCACCTGGGGTCCAGACCAATTCACCTACGCCCTTGCTGGGGGTGTGGGAACGCATCATGATTGGTGTTTACCTTGTATGGGTAATTGTATTAGGGGTCATTCTTCTGCGGTCGGAAAAAAGACAAGGCTCAATATCTTCGCCAAATCCTCGTGAAGATTTGCATACAGCTGAAGCAATAAACTTCAGAACGGATTGTGCTAACGACAACTTAAAAAGTATAACGTCAAATCGCTGAATTGCTTTAGGATGCACCAAACGAAAAATGCAAAACTCTGTTCACTAACCATTTGCAGAATTTTGCATCGCCTTGCAAGTTATCCAGCGGCCATCGTCCGCCGAAGCTGTATGAACGAACCGCACCTACGCTCGAGCTTCGGTGGGCGAAGGCGGAGACTGAGGGATGTGAACCTCATCGAAATTCTATTGTTATCCGACTGAAAATAAACCAGTTGCAAAGGACAAAAAACTTAAAGAACTTTCTGGTCTCTGAAATTACCTCTACATCAAATGACAATATAAAAGTAATTAATTCTCTCCACAGAGTGGATAGATGAAAATAAATAGTGTCATTCCCTATTGTTTATACAATGCTGTCCTTAAGAATGCACAGTTTTTCCATCTTCGATTTCAATGTCGTAGGCGGAACATTCAATACCTCTGCAGCGCCGCCTAAACCATATTCTCCCATTGCAATTTTTTAAAATGGCAATACATTTTGAAAGTTGTAAAAGCAGTATCTATAGATCGCACCATAAAACGCCGGGAAGAATGACACATTTACCACATCCCACAAATATTCATCGTGTTGTTTATAATAAAGAAACTTTATCGGAAATAATTATAGGTTCGAACGGCTTAGTTAATAAGTGGCACGACCGCCGGACAAATCGAAAGTGAACCCGGTAGTAAAACTGTTTTCTTTAGAGACAATATAGGCCACGAGATTGGCTACCTCATCCATTGTGCCGCATCTTTTCATCGGTATTTTGTCCGTCATGTATTTTACCTGCTTCTCAGGCAAGCCATCTACCATCGGCGTTTTGATCACCGTAGGAGCCAGCGCATTGATGGTAATTCCTGTTTCCGCATATTCTTTTCCTTGCACCTTGGTCATACCGATAACAGCTGCCTTTGAAGCGGAATAGGCAAGCATCCCTGCATTGCCTTCTTTACCGGCAATTGAAGCAAGGTATAGTATCCTACCATAATTGGCTTTTAACATGTGGGGCAGTATCGCCTTGGTCATATAAAAACTGCTCATGAAGTTCACTTCAAAAACCCTGTGGAGGTCTTCCGTGTTCACTTCGTGACTGGTGACATTGGCTACACCCGTAATGCCGGCACAATTGACCAGGATATCAATCTTGTCAAATTCTCCTATTATCTTATTAATAGTTTTCGCGATCAACGATTCATGCGTAATATCCAGCGCAAATTTTCGCCCTTTTAATTTATATGCTTTATACTCCTTGTTGAGTGCGGCTTCATTGATATCTATTAATGCCACACTAGCGCCTTCCTTCAACAATTTCTTGGAAATAGCCAGACCCAATCCTGATGCAGCACCGGTAACGACGGCTACCTGTCCCTCAAACCTGTTAGTTGGCGCAGATTCTTCCCGGAAAATTTCTGTGGTATACACCCGCGCATTATCTCCTTTTAACGACTGCGCATTTGCTGCATTTATTTTCCCATCATAATCTGTTTCGCCGTTTTGGTTCTTTTGTTTCATAAACTAAGGTTTATTAAAGTGATTTGTATTTATCATAAACTTCACGCAATGATTTTCCAGCAAGCAGTTCCTGTCTTGAAAGGTCTTCGCGATGTACTTTTTCCTGAACCTTCTCAAACACATCCGGTTCCAGTAACTTTGGAATAACTACGATGCCGTCAAAATCGGCATAGACTATATCACCACAATTGACCAATACTTCACCGCACCGCACCGGTACATCGCACGCGACGACGATTGCTCTTCCTTTTGAATCCAGCGGCCGGATACCAGAGTAATACACCGGGAATCCCATTTCGATGATCCGCACACAGTCACGAACCTGGCTATCGCATACACACCCTGCAACCCCTTTGCGTTTTGCAATAGTCGACATCAATTCTCCCCAGGGAGCATTGGTGCCTCCATAATCTGTTGAATGAATAACTATGTCATTTTTTCTTAATGAATCAACGGCCTCTATCTCCAGGCCATAAGGGTCCTCTGATACATGATCCGTATCCATCCAGCGAAAGGTTCTCGCCCTGCCAATAAAACCGCAATTTTTTATGTCCGGAAGAAGAGGACGCAAACGGTGATGCATCACCTGGCACGTATGTCCCAATTCATCCAGTATATCGGATACCGCAGCCACAAACAGGTGCTTTTTTATAAACTCAAAGAGATAGTCATCGCTTTGCATCTTAGTCATATGATCAATTTTTAGCGACATGGTGAACCTGGCTGTTTACTAGTTTAATTATCCGCGCATTCAATTCTTTTACGTAGGCAATAGTAGATGCATCTGGTTTGTAAGTTGCCCGCCGCACCACGCTGTTATCCAGGATTCCCCTCGCAATCAGGAGTTCTTTTTCGATGTAATGAAACAATTCCATGTTTTGCAAAGCAAAAAATATTTGGGGCATCACTTTTTCAAATAAGTCAAAGGCTTTTTCATTTTCCCCATTCTTTCTCAGATCGAATATTCGCTGCAGGATATCCGAAACTGCCAGCCCGGGCATCACACCTACGATCCCAACGGGTACTAATTCGAGCATATACAATCCGCCCCATCCTTCGAGCAACCCTACTCTTCCCCTCGTTGATTTGATGATCTCTTCAAACTTGGGGGCACACAGTGGCTCTTCCAGTTTTAAATATTTAAAATTCGGATGCTCTTCCAACAGTTCATTAATTAATCTAACGCTGATTGAAGCACCGCCGGGGTTAAAATCCTGGATTAAGACCGGCGTGTCAGGAATAGCGTTAAAAAATCCGGAGAGATATTCTTTAATTGAAGTTTCCGGCAATCCAAAAATCCGGGGAACTGCCAGCGATATCACATCGGCTCCGGCTTTTACATTCTCTTGCGCTAATTTGATCGCAACTTTTAAAGCAGGATGGTTAGATTGCGCCACAATCTGAATGCGCCCTGCTGACTGCTCGATCGCGATACGGACAACCTGCAGTTTTTCTTCTTCCGTTAGTTTATAAAACTCACTGGCATAGGCAGGCAAACAAACTGCGCCAATCCCATTTGAAACGGCAAAGTCAATAAGTCTTCGCAACGCTTTCTCGTCTACTTCTTCTTTTTCGTTAAATGGTGTAGGAATAATGGGTACTACACCTGATAATCCCTTTTTCATTCTTTTATTGTGTAACTGCTTTAGGTGATGTATTTGTCATCCTATAATCAACTATCGTTATAATTAATGTTGAAATAAACACCAGTACCCCCCCCGCAACCGCCTGCATATTCAATGTTTCTCCCAACCATATCGCTGCTACCGGCAATGCTAAAAAAGTAATGAGATAGTTGGACAGCGCCACTTGTATTGCATCCAGGTTTTTCAACGCCTTGAAGAAAAGGATCATCGAAAGGAAATTGTGGAATATCGTTAATAGTGATATCCCGATCCAGGTCTGTCCTGTAAAATGAGGAATACGCGCAAAAATATCCGGCTCATAATACAACACCAGCGGCGTGAGGATAATGACCATGACGACATAAGTGTAAAAAACAAGTTCTATTTCGGTATATCTCTCAGCAATTTTCTTTATACCCACATTATAATAGGCATTACCAATTATAGCGAGAAAGATCAGCAGGTTGCCAAGGGCGTATTTTGATCCGAAATTCATTTGCTTTATATCTCCGGTGGAACAAAGAACGACGCCAATAATTGCAATAGCAAAACTGATCCATCGTATCTTATTCATTTTTTCCCGGAGAATAATAAAAGCGAAGAAGGCGGTAATTACAGGTAAACTCAATGTAATGATGGCTGCATTGCTGGCCAGCGAATATTGGGTGCCCCATGTCATCAGTACCTGGGCGGGGAAAACTCCCAGCAAGGCGAGTTGAATAAAAATCAGGATATCCTTCAATCTCTTCCCGCTTTTTCTATAATCCTTGAGAGCAAAAGGCGCCAAAAGAACCGTGGCAAAAAGCATCGGCCCCCAGACTGTGAAATAAGGTCCCACCTGGTCCTGCGTAAGCTTTATACAGGTAAACTGCAGTGCCCACATCATATTGCAAATGACCAGCAGCGTCCAGGATAGAATTGATTTTTTCATATGGCATGCTCCAGCACCCGGCCGGTTTTGTATTTTTTTAATGCCAATTCGTCCAATGCAACACCCAAGCCATCGCTTTGCGGAACAACGGCGCTACCGTTTTCAAAACGAATTGGATCTTTTATCAGGTCATCTTCCCGAACCAATTCGCCAAAAAGATCCGACGGGATTGTACAATTTATGCTCGCTGCTGCTATATGCAATGCCATTGCTTCCAATATCCCCAAATCGACCTCTGAACCGCGCCAGCATTTTTTTCCTTCCAAGTTGGCAATCTCAGCCAACAAAACCGAATTGTAAGCCGAACCATTGAAGTTGTAGCCATCTACCGCATCAGATCTTACAAAAGCAATGATGTCCTTAATATCCTGTGTATACGGAAGAGAAATATGCCGGTAGATAGGGATGTCGAGTTTTTGTTTTAAGTATTTAAAGCCATCCACATCCTCATGCAAAATGGGATCCTCGAGACCTAGCATGATATCATTTTCTACCCCTTTCATCAAACGGAGGGTTGTATCAACATCTTTCCATCGTTGATTGGGGTCGAGGAGGACTTTGATCCCGTTACCGCATTTCCTTTTTATCTCTTTTGTCCATAAGCGGACAGGATCTTCATCAGAACATTTGAACTTGAAAACACGGTGTCCTCTTTGCATGGCTTCAAAAGCCTTTACAGCTGCATCTTCCGGTGTCCTTCTACCCGTCCAACCCATGCACTCTACCCGATCCCTGTAGGCGCCTCCGAGTAACTGGTAAACGGGAACGCCGAGCAATTTGCCAATAAGATCCAACACCGCCATTTCAAAAGCTTCATATATCCGCTGATCAATTACCGGTAATCTTCTCCAGTTCAATTTTCTTATATCTTTTCCCAGAAAGGTTTTCAAAGCCTCTTCAATCATCTCGCCGGAAGCGCTTCGATATGTTTCCCCGATGCCGACCAACCCGTTGGACAACTTTATTTGGATGATCCATTTGGATTGGTTGGCAAATTCAGTCCAGCTGGCGCCTGTTAAAAATTTTTTTGCAAACTCTTTGTCCTTGTCAAAAACAGAATCGGAATTGAGACTGCCCGGTTTTGACGGGACAATAACTTCTGTCGCGTCAATAGATCGTATGATTGTATTTTGCATATTCATTTGTCTCCGGCATTTTGCGGATATTTTTCCGAAACCTTCCTGATCTCGTAGGTAAATTCAACAAAAAGCTTTTCCCATTTTTCGGCGCTCTCTTTTGTATAAGGATAAAATCCATGTGCATTGCTGACTCCTTTTGCTCCCGCAGCCACTAGTTTTTCCATTGATTCAGGCGCCCTGGTCGAATTATCGAGTTCAGGAAAAAGATCTTTCATTACATTGAGATAAGCCGGCACACCAGTCAGGTCCATGAAGCGAAAAATGCCGGCAAAAGTTATCCAATAACCAAAATCATTTCTGCAGGCGCGATCGATATCTTCATAACTGGCATATCCATTTTCAACTAAGTGAAATGCTTCCCGCATCATTGCATACATCAGGCGGTTGGTAATAAATCCCCGAATATCTTTTCTTACCAGCGAAGGCTCCTTACCCCAACCTTCTGCCAGCGCCATCACTTTTTCAGCATATTTGATATCAGATTGAGCGCCGCAAATCACTTCCAAAAAGCGAAGCACATGAGCAGGTTCACCCCAATGTATGCCCAATAACCGTTCTGGATGATCTAATCCTTCCTGCAACTGGGTGACGGGTATTGCAGATGTATTGCTTCCGATAATAGCCGACGGTGACAAAATCATTTCAAGCCTCTGATACAAACGCTTTTTAACGGCAACGTCTTCCACTATCGATTCAATCACTAATTCATGGTTGGCCAGATCACTGATATCGTTGGTAATTTTTAATTGGCTAATAACGCTTCCCGGTTCTTCATTTAATCTATTCTCGTCTTTCAATTGTTGCAGGAACCCATGTATTCTCTCCCTCGCTGCATCTCCTTTTTCCAGATGCTGCACCAGGGATGTTACCGCATGACCCGAGGCCAGCAGGCAGGTTGCGATACTGCTTCCCATTAATCCGAGTCCAACTGTTGCAATGGGTATTTTTACACTCATTCTGCAGGGTTAATCATTTCCTTTTATCCTGGCAATAGCATCGATCTCTACCTTTATCCCGTGGGACAAAACAGACTGAACTGTCGTTCTTGCGGGCAGTATGCCGGAAAAAAACGATGCGTAAGCCTTGTTGTACCTGTCAAAATCATTGATGTCAGTAAGGTGAACGGTGCATTTAACTATATCTGCGATAGTTCCGCCAGCAGCCTCAACGATTTTTTGTATATGAGATAAAGTATGAATTGTTTCTTCTTCAATACTGCCATGAACTACTTTACCTGTTGACAGATCCACCGGCCCCTGCCCGCTGACAAATAACCATTCATCTATTAACACACCGGCTGAATAGGCCCCCGTGCTAACTGCCTTATCGGGATGTTTAACTTCAATCTTACTCATCTTTGTTTAGATAAATTTTCAAGGAAAGGCCAGGTTTTAAATTCTTCCAGGAAATGCACCAATGCGTTTACCGCGTGCTCAAACAAATGTTTTCCTTTTTCAGCTGTTCCCAAACCTGGTTCTCCGCTACTTCCATTGCTTGAAATAAATTGTGTTTGTTTTGCGATGGTGACGCCCCGATAAGGCTCATCATCTTCCCACGCTATGAAACCATTGCTAGCAGGTCTTTTTGCTCTTTGTATTTCTGCGGGAAATACCTTTTCAGGAGCCAGGTGTAATAACAAACTGGTTTCATATTCGCAGGCATGACTCAGGGCTGGGCTTTCCATTGGGGGAAGACCGGCAAAACTCTTCCCCGCCAATTCCCAGTATGTTGCTAGAACAATGTTCGGGTTCAATGTAGAATCATGCTTATTGCTGAGCATTACGAGCGACTCACGCACTGGAGTGATATTGCCTCCATGCCCGTTTAACAATACAATTCGTCGAAAGCCGCATTGCAATAAAGATTCCACCATTTCAATTATCACGCGGGTGTATGTAATAGCGGAAACACTTATGGTACCTCCGAAGGCGAGGTGGTGATGGCTGGAACCAAAAGGAAGTGTAGGACAGAGCAGCACATCATTTTCAAGCCTTTTTTCAGCGGCCATCGCTACCTGTGAAACAAGTTCAGTATCGGTTGAAACAGCAAGATGAGGACCATGTTGTTCGATAGCTCCCAGTGGAAACAATACGACCTTATTAACCGCATCGCCTCTAAGCGTTTTACTACTCATCCCTGAAAATATCATAAGCAAACCTGTTGGTGATAAAATTAGAAATTACGCAATTTTGATTGTTCTGTTTATTGATTAATTATGTATACTTTATTAACACTGTATTGTATTATTTTTTTCAATATCGAATTGCAACTTACTCATTTCAAATATTGCAAATTGACCGTCAGTTTGCGCACCGCATTTGATTGCTGAAACGAGCCTGGGAACATGGCGAATACCCCTCTCGACAGGAAAAGAATCTAAAATATTATACTTTTAAAACAAAAATTTCATTAAATTGGGGGTGGATTGTTAATTTAGTATATGAAGCCGCAACTCCACAGGCTGCCCGTTTCGGCGGACGCCTCTTTTCTATATAAACAACTTGATCTTCCCTATTTCGCCAACCCCTGGCATTTCCATAAAGAGTATGAGTTGGTACTTATTGATAAAAGCAGCGGCACAAGATTTATCGGCGATAGCGTCAGTCATTTTGAAGGCGGTGACCTTTGCTTCATTGGCTCAAATATTCCACACCTGTATCGAAACAGTGAAGCGCACTACGCGGGGAAAAGTAAGCTCAGGGCGAGATCGGTTTTTGTTCATTTTACCCGGGACTTTTTAGGAAACGACTTCTTTGATGTACCTGAAATGAAACACATTTACCGGTTGCTTGCAAAGCCATCATTAGCGTTCGAGATACACGGCAAAACGAAAAAAAGTGCAATCACCATACTTCGGGACATGGAAGTTCAAAATCCTGCTCAACGATTATTGAGTTTGCTCGAAATACTGGTGCACTTGTCGCAAAGCCCGGATCTAAAGCCGCTGTTGTCTAAAGACTTTTCCGCTAATACCAGTTTGGACACTGAGAGAATAAACAAGGTTTTTGAATTTATTATTAGCAATTACACACAGGAGATATATGTCCACGAAATAGCCTCAAAACTTGATATGAGTGTCGCCTCATTTTCAAGGTATTTCAAACATCACACACGCAAGACATTTTCCGACTATGTAACAGAAATAAGAATCGGTCATGCGTGCCGGCTCCTGATGGAGGATAATTACAGTGTTTCAGAAGTCAGTTACCAGAGCGGGTTCAGCAACCTGGCCAATTTTTATCGTCACTTCAAGAAAAATGTTGGGGTGATACCCAAAGAATACAGGAACACATTTTTAAAATAATTGCCGTTTATGAAGCCACTACTTTCGAAAATACCGTTTTCATCGGATTCCTCCTTTCTATATAAAAAGCTGGAATGTGATTACTTCAATGATCCCTGGCATTTCCATAAGGAATTTGAACTGGTCATGATCAACCGGAGCAGTGGCACCAGATTCATTGGCGACAATGTGTCCAGTTTCAAAGAGGGAGACCTAACCTTTATCGGTTCCAATATCCCGCATATGCTACGGAACAACGAGGAGTTTCACCGGCGAAAGGGAAAATCAGGAGCCAGCGCTATTTATATTCATTTCACAAAAGATTTTCTTGGAAAGCATTACTTTGAAATACCCGAAATGAAATTAGTGAACCGGCTGCTACAGCGATCATCACTGGCACTTGACATTCATGGAAAAACCAAAAAATATACGACCGCCAAACTCCAGGATATGTTTGAGCAAGATCCAACCCGGCGTTTATTGAGTCTCCTGGAAATTCTTATCCAACTATCCCAAAGTAATGAAATGCGGCCGTTGCTCTCTACTGGTTACTCGGCAAACACTATCGGCGACACCGAGCGAATAAATAACGTGTTTGAGTTTATCATGGATAAGTACACTGAACAAATCTATGTACAGGAAATAGCGTCAAAATTAAACATGAGTGTCGCCGCATTTTCACGGTATTTCAAACACCGTACAAGAAGGACTTTTTCAGACTATGTAACAGAGATCAGGATCGGCCATGCCTGCAGGCTGTTGATGGAAAACAATTGCAGCATATCTGAAGTAAGTTATCAAAGTGGTTTTGACAACCTTTCTAATTTTTACCGGCATTTCAAGAAAATAGTTGGGATAATCCCTAAAGAATACCGGGACCGGTTCTTAAAAGTGTCTGCCTGACGCCCGGTTAAGAATATTTATTGTAAAAATGATTGGCACTTTCAATCCAATCGAGAAAAGCCGGCTGCAGGTTATTTAAGTGCGCCAGTTCAACCAAAATCTTCTGAAGCGCTTCGATATTATCTTCATGCTGTTCTACACAATAAATAACAAGTCCTTTTTCGGCTGCCCCATTACACCACTCAAATCGTTTGAATAAAATAGCCAGCAGTTTTCCAGGGAATGAAAAAGGTGGCACCAATTCAATATTGTCTCTCAACACGTCTTTCCTGACAACCCTTTTATTTGAAACGATCATTTCAAGATCATCGTTGCATCCACAGGCAAGCACGTCGTTCCAGTGTTCTTTTGCCAATAGTGTCCTGCTGATAAATGCTTTCGGGGTTTCGGCTTTGACCGAGCCACGGCTGGTTGACTTAATTATGACGACACTTCCTTCGATTCGTTTTGTGCCATCGGGAAGGTCAACGGAAAACGGGTTCATGCCTGGAAATGAATTCCAGGAGCCGAATAACAAGATTTTTTCCGGCATATGAAGAATATTTTTTTTTGCAGCCATTGGCCTGTTTTCACCTGTTTATTCTAAGGAGCTGGGGAAGCTCTCTTTAAAGCTATTTAGATGTTTTACCTTGTTGCACTGTTGCAAAGGATTTTTGAATTTCCGCATGTGATAATAAAGCGTTCGCGGGCAATGGAAAGTCTTTGCTGAAAACATGCAGGTCCATATTCGGCTGGATTGTAATACTGCTTTCATCAATCTTTCCATCTTTTCCCGATATAGCTTTCAAGTCCATCTTAAACCATTTTGCAAAAAAATGGTACATGGGCGTCCTCTTGGAAATACCATAATCATGCTTGTCATTAGGGAGATATACGCTGGATACATTTCCAGCTTTTCCATAAAAGCCATACACCTTTTTCAGATAGGGATAATCTGTTCCGGGTACCGAAGTTGTCCAATCAGAGCCATCAGAAATAACAAGCATAGGTTTCGGGGCAATCAACGCGGCAATTTCCGCATTATTAGTTTTATGTCCTTTACATTCGTCATGAATGGGCAGTCCACTTTCGCAAGGGCAGCCGCCATAAAAACTTGAAGAAACCATTACAACGGGAACGGTAACAGTTACGCGGTTATCTACTGCCGCCACAAGAATAGTTTGAGTACCTCCACCTGAAGCTCCGGTTACTCCCACTCTCGTTTTGTCTGCACCAGGCAACGATAATAGAAAATCAAGAGCCCTGATACTGTTCCAAGTTTGTATGGCTTCGGAGAAACCTGTTTCATGAAATGAATAACCACCTGTTTGGTTGGCCGACTCACCCCAGGAATACATGTCATAATTAAAAACAATGGCTCCCATTTTCGCTAGTCCTCCGCAGCGAAATTGCATATCCGCCCTGTAACGACCGCTGTCAACAGAACTCGAAGGATTCTGCTCATTATAAAAATGCCCGTGGGGGCAGATAATAACAGCTAACGGTCCTTTTACATTGGTCGGTTTGTATACCGTACCCGTTACATAATATCCCGGAACGCTTTCAAAGGCTACATTTTGTACGCTATAGCCGTTCATAATCACTTCGGACCGGTAGATTGTGTTCAAAGGAGTTCTGTTATCAAAATTCGTAATTCCCAATGCACTCAAAATACAGTCACGCAATTCTTTTTTTCGCTTATTGAACTTTTCAGCATTAGGATAAGCACGCAACAATTCATCGAGATGTTTTTTGCCTTCTGCCTCAGAACGTCGATAGTACTCATAGGGTCCTATCTCGTAAACATTTTTTCCTTTGTCCTGGTACGCAAGATTGAGAGGCTTCAGAATGTTGTCCAGTGTATTTTTTACATCGGATGTAAACCGCCAGGTCGCATAACTTACATTTACATCGTTCACATCCCTGTCATCGTACCGGAGTTTCACATGATAGGTCTTCTCTACATTCTCCAGTACTTCCCTGAGCGGCTTTTTGTAAATATCCCCGGGTTGCTGGGCAATCGCCTGGTAAATAAAGGCGACAGACAATACCGTTAAGGAACAAATACATTTCAACGTTCTTCGCATATAAGGATGTTTATAGTGCAGGTTTTATTTGCAAGACTTCGCTATAATGCAAAAAATGCCCGCTGTGGAAACAGAGGGCCCTGAATTGCTTGCGAAAATCTAACATTTTGCTTAATCAATGTTATTACCTGCAGTACCGAAACTAAGAACGGGCTTTTAGAAAAATATCAGAAATTCTATTCAAGATGTATACTTTTTTAACCTTGTCAATTTTTCTGCTATAATCCAGCCAGATCCGTCGCCAAAAAAATATAATCTACAATAAATTGATTGCTCCTTAGCAAAAAAAAGATGTCGGTCAGGATGCGGATTTATATTTTCAATTTTGAACCGCAGATATGATCCATTTGGTTTTATTCTTGTTGTTCACCCATCCGCTTATTTTTGGTGAAATCAGTTGGCGGCCCCGCCGGGGATAAAACAAATACCTGGCACTCGTGCGATTGAAGCGAGGCAGATAATGTTCCATTGGAAGCTCCCAGTGGTTTATGTTTCCATACATCATATACATTGTAATGCGCGGCAGAATCCAACTCGATACTTTTAAATTCGGTTGTTATAGATTTACTTGTCGAGTTACGGTTGAAAAATGCAATAGCGAATCGGTTGCCTGAAAGTGGCTTCTTCCATACTTCCATTCCATCCTTTCGCAATACACGAATTCCTTGTTTGCCTAAGCTATCCTGGTCAATAGCAACCAGGTCTTTATTCAGAAGGATCTCCTTTGTTGTTTCATTCATATTCCGGATATCGCAGCCCACCATTAACGGCGCCGCCAACATGCACCACATGCTCATCTGTGTGCGATATTCAATATCATTACAACCGCCACCTTTTATAAAACCCGTATTGTTCAGCCCGACAACGAGCATGTCCGGATCATTCCAGCCACCGGGTCCTGTAAAACGATCGAGATTTGATACTACATCGATTGATGTGACGATGCCTATCGGGCTGGACTCATTTCTTGGAAGATCCCAGATATCATGTACATCATAGGAAGTGCGCCACATATGACCGCCCACTTCCTTTCCCCATAACCAGGGAGAACGCGGGCCCCATTCGCAAATGCTAAAAAGAATCGGCCTGCCGGTACTTTTCAAAGCATCACCCATCTTTTTATAACGTTCCATGGCCATTTTGTAATCGTTATTCTCAGATGCATAATCATTACAATAGCAATAATCATATTTCAGGAAATCGACGCCCCATTCGGCAAAAAGCTTTGCGTCTTTTTCTTCGTATCCGTAACTGCCCGGCCTGTCGCCGCAGGTCAGTGTTCCCGCATCCGAGTATATTCCGAATTTCAGCCCTTTACTATGTACATAATCCGCAAGCGCTTTAATGCCTGAAGGGAAGCGAGCGGAATCAGGATACAACAGTCCCGTTGAAGAATCCCGGCCGCCTTGCCATATATCATCAATGACAATGTACCTGAAGCCAACATCTTTTAATCCTGTTGCGGCCATGGCGTCCGCAGTTTCCCGAATCACCTGTTCACTTACATTTTTTCCGAAAGGGTTCCAACTATTCCAGCCCATCGGTGGAGTTTTGGCAAGATCGGCATAGTCTGCGTTCTCCTTAGCGACGTCGCCGGGTTTAGCTTCTGTATTCTCCTTTTTTTCATTGCAACTTATAAAAAAGATACTGATAAGACCTGCGATAAAGATTCCCTTGAATTTTTCCATATGATTTACTGATTTGATGTTAGCCGACTCTATACTTTAACGAATGTTTTCTTGCGATACATCCAATAGAGGATTAACCAGATTACGATCAATGCGGCAAGTTCCTGTACAAATTCATTCCAGGGACCCAACCATTGAGCAAGGCCTCCCACAAACACGCTACCTATTAACGTAAAATGAAACAGATGCGTAGCGACATATACGGCGATTGCATTCATACCGATCACGACGAAGGGGAATGCCCATTTTTTATAGCCCCATACATCTATGACTAAATAGAATAATGCCAGCAGCAAAAAGCTCCATCCACCTGCATACAGCACCAGTGTACTGGTCCATAAATGATGTATAATCGGAAACCAGATACCCCAGATCTTACCCGCTGCAAGGCAGCCGACACCAATCAATGCCAGTTGAGCCGCTTTTTTCTTTTCTCCCTGTGCAGACATCAAAATCTTCCCGGCAAATACGCCAAGCATCACAGAACAAACGAAGGTCATATTCGTGAGTATGTACGTCCAGCCTTCACCTTCCTGGAAATGGCCCAACACCCGGTTGTCGACATACAACGGAAGGTTTATCGTTGGCTCAAACATGCCTGCAGGATAGCCCGGTACCGGTATGAATGCTATCACGACCCAATACAGCGACAGCAAAAAGGCAGTGATGCCTATTTGCCACTTTAAATTCAGTTCGAGTAGTAAGACAGAACTGACGAGATAGCCCACTGCAATGGCGTGAAGGGTATCGGTCCACAAATGAATTTTATTGATATCGAAGGTCAGCAAATGACCAGACGCGATCAATCCAAGGATATATAACCTGATAACCCTCCTCAACACATGTGCATAGATCTGCTTTTTGCTATCTCCCCTGTCGAGACGGGTTTTGAATGCTACCGGCATGACCACTCCAACAATAAACATGAATAGCGGCATTATGATATCATAAAAATGGAACCGGCCCCATTGGTGAGCAAAATGCTCCGCGAGCCCGTTTAAAAAATTGTTGGGATGAGCCTTTGCCAACGCAATAATCACATCGCCGCCACCGATGATCCAGAGCATGTCGAAACCTCTTAGGGCATCAACGCAAATCAATCGCTTGTTAATATTGGCCGGGGTATTATGCGTGGCGCTCATAAGCTTGTTGACGGAAAATTATTTTACTGCGTCAATCATGACAAGATCATACTCTTTTAATATTCGTTTGAATGGCGCTCTATATACCACCGTTTCTTCCGATTTCTTATTCATTTTGTTATCCCAAATTACTACATGGATCTTTGATCCTTCTGCAAGCCCCGGTATGGTCATCTCCAATTCAGTAGTCTCGATGGCTAAAAGCGCTGTTACATTTTTCCCGACGATTCCCCACACATTTGAAGAAGGCAATATACCGGCACCAGACAAAAGATTAGAGATAGGATACGCCACCTCCCAATTTAAAGATGTCGCTGTTAAAACATATTTATTATCCTTTCCTACAATATAAGGACCACGGCCGTAGGTTTTGTTAGGTGCACAATAAACGGTTCCGTTAATGGCATCTTTGGGTATTACTGTGCCGGCCCGCAGATCAATTCCACGTTGCACATCCGACCCGGTGAACCGGAGATAGATATTTTTATAATAGCCGGTATATGGAATATCCTCTTCCTGGCTTTCGGGAACGGAAGCATCTGAAGGTCCGTCTGAGCCAGCGCCATACCTGAATGTTTTAGTTCCATCGACCCCACATTTTTCCAACGCGGTTTTCCAACTGGCATTTAATTGATTGCCGCTGGGAACACTATTGGCGCATTGAATAAAAACAGGTTTGTTAGTATTAAACAAAGAAATTACATCGGCAGGCAAAACGTCATTATTGCCGCCTTTCGCGTATATATAATAAGCATCGGCGCGAACCACTTTATCACTTACAACTATATTATATCCTGCATTCATGGCGCCTGATGTGATGGCATCTCCAGAATTGAATAAGCGATTCCATCCGGAATTTCCCTTTTCGTTTCCTGAATAGTTAGTCTCCTTATCCAGCAATACAACAATGTTCATAGTAGGCCGGTCCTTCTCCTGCTTGCCAACATACTCTTTTATCCAATTTTGATTTTTTGTTCTATCGAATACGCTTCCACCGAATATGATAAAATTATCAACCTTGAATTGAAGAGCCCTGATCATACATAAATAAGGAACCACGGCAGGCGAATAGTCGGCCGCAATACCCCAATTGCGGTTAATCGGTGAAATTAGAGAGGTAGGTTTACCCCAGTATTTAGCCCAACCATATCCAAGTGATCCATGCTGGGCAAGTGTAGCGATATTGTAAATCTTATCCCGCTTAAGGTAATAATTATAAATATCAATAATGCCGGTCTCAGGCCATAGCGAAGCAAAATTGGCTTCCCGCAACAGCATCGGGTCGGTGCCTGAAACATAATCGACTCCTTTACTTTTTAATGTCCTTGCCAGGGAGACAAATACATCTGATTTTACTTCGAAACATTCTTCAAATACTGCATCCACTCCCGCCCGGGCCAGGTCTTCAGCGACTGCTTTGATGTTTTCAGGTGTCCATTTATTTTGTGTCCAGTGATATGGATTTACCCCTTCCATATTGATCATTACCTTCATTCCCTTGCTATGCGCTTCCTTTACAATGGTGGAGAGACCATCTCCCTTGAATACCGCCCAGTCCTGCTTTTCCAGGAATGGACATTTAAAATAATAACTCATTTTAGCGCCCGCCCGATCTGCTCCCCAAAACGTAATTCCTCTCCAGCCTTTGGCATAGGCATCATCAATTTTCTCCTTAATCTGTTGATCGGTCATTGCTTCAGTGCCCCGGGCATGCTCAAAAACTCCTTCGATCCAGTAACGGGGATCATAGTTTTGCGCGTGAATGCAGGAAGAGATGACTAAAAAAAAGAAACCTAAGATGAGGATGTTTTTTCTCATAAGCTTTTCGGAATTGGTTGTGCGGTTCCCGGTTATAAATTTATCGGCTTGTTATTTCACAAATATTCCATAATCAATTTAATCTCTGTACTTTTTTAACATTGATCTGAGCCAACATGGTGAATTGATGTTTATTTATGCCAACGTTTGGTCCATAAAATCCAGTGTTGCCTGAAGAGTATTGTACCGGTTCGAAATTCAGGTCTAAGGTTTTTTAGGTTGAAAAGGTTCTCTTTTTTTAACCTTGCTGATTGCCGCTAACAATATCGCATTGCTTGGCATAGGAGCAGTTTCAACTTTGCCATAATCCTGTTGAAGAGCCTGGTAGTGATTGGACCCAACTAAATTTACTTTCGAAACGATTTTCCCGTAACGTTTGTTGACCCATTCAAAGGCAAAGAATTTAATATTGCTGTTCCCGGCCGAACAATCCACCGGGTCAGCCTCATAACAATAAGCTTTCTGTGGCGCACCGGTTTCTCCTTCCAGTTTGTCAATGCTTTTTTCTCCTCCGGGGTTCCATTCTAATATATTTACACCATATTGTATAGGAACAATTTCCTTATATCCATCTTCATATACTATCTCGTACCAGCCAAGGAGGTCCGGTGAATCAAAATTATCAGGGATATTAAAATAAGCTTTCTGGTTGCCCGCCGGCTGTGCACAGGCATGTAAAAAGATTAGGCTGCTGACATCTTCATTAATAATGATGTCTTCAGCCTTCGGGGGCAAAGGGTTTTTATCCTTTCCTTCCGCGCCTACCGCGATCACGGATTTATCCGCGTTGCCGAGGTTAAACAATTTAGCACCCTTGTTTACATGGCCAGATTTCAAATTGCGGATATCAATAGCAAAATCGGTTGAGCTTCTCGAAAAATTGAAATGCGATGAGATCTCAACTGTCTCTACAACATTATCATCTTCGCTGGGTATTCTCCTGGCTTTGAGGTTGGCGCGTATGGAAGGAACCATTTCCCAGACAACAGGAGGAAAATCCTCCGATTTGATTGCATGCCTGGACCATGTAAGATTGATACAACCGAGAAAATCAAGTATCAGGTCCTTGCCAAAATTAAATTCATTGGTGGAAGCCCATGAAGAAGGTGCGCCACCGGCCACTTTGATCTTTTTAATTCGCTGGTCCCAATTGCTGATGTTTGGCGTAAAGTTGCCGAAGAGTTGGGTAAAGCCCATGTCGTTCAATGCCTGTTCCTTCTTTTCATCATCCCAAAACCAGTTGAAGATGAGAATATCTTTCGGCATCATTTCCTTCACTATAGACGGCGGCATGGCGCCGGGGGTCTCGTATTTAACACCCGTAGATGAAGTGCGTTTCTGCGTTCCTTTTTCTCTTACGCTTTCCAGTAAATAATCACCCCACATGGCGATCTTAATTCCTTTTTTGGCGAAATAGTCATGCAGCTTTCTCACATCACCTGCATATAATTTCGAATAGTCCTTTCCCCTGCACAAGGGGCAAACGCCTATCGGCGCTCCCCACCATTCATCATGTCCAATATGGACCATTTTGGGTTTTATTACTTCGAGGTATTCATCATATACATCGAACATCAATTCATAACTTTTGGGATTCGAGGGACAATAAGTATCGGGCCAGGTGTCTCCCGGATACTCTGCCAGTTCAGGATGCCTGGTCAGAAGATAATATGCATGGGTCAATGAAGGTATCTCCGGAATGACTTCAAGGAAATTGTCATTGGCAAACTTAACCAGATCTCTTACAGTTTCCTTTTCGATGATGAACCCATCACCGGCATCATAATGGCTCGAATTTTTTTCTTCGCCCCATAACCCTTCGGTCGAATTGGATCGGGAGTATTGCATATATTTTACGAACTCCTGCCATCCGGTATTTACTTCAGGGTGACGGTCTAATCTCATACAGTTAAATTCAATAATGACTTTATTGTACTTGTACAATGCCATAAAATCACCAAGGAAGCGTTTGAAAAAAGGTATATTGTCGGGACCGGGAACATACATCCGTATTGCACGGAAAGGGAGATTGGGCCAATCTCTCACCTTCACTCCGCGGATTGTTTTTCCATTTCCATCCTGCAATAGCTGTCGCAAGGATTGAAATCCATAAAATGCACCTGCGTCATCCGATCCACCAATAAATACCAGTTTTGAACCTATCTGCAACAGGTAACCTTCAGTACCCGGATTGGTGCGCGTCAACTGCAGGTGATTGGCTGCACAATAGTTTTTAACAAAGGCATTGGCAAATGTTCCCATTACGATAATTTTCTTATCTATGGGAAGCGTTCTGAATCGTTGCAATTTTATCGCGATGCCATATTTATTATTAAGCTCTTTGATCAGGAGCCGCGCAAGTGAAATATCTTTTTCCCCAGCATTTTCAGGCAGGGCGATTAAAACCGTTTCATCCATGGCAAAGGCTTCGCCGGTCAGTTGAAGTTCCTGTGGGATAGGAAAGATCAGCGGTTTATCGATTGCAGCCGCATTGATGGAAGAGGCTAAACCGGCCGCAACGATGATAGCGCAATAAATGCACCTTTTTAAACCATTTATTTTTATCATGGAATAAATTATGTTTTAAAGTTTATACTTGTGAATACAATGGGCATAGTGATCCGTTATGTAAACACAACCATCGCTACCTGTTGCAATGCCCAGGGGAAAATATTTATCGTCCTCAAAAATTCCGGTGGCGAGCCATTGGGCTTTCGAAGCGCCGTTACCATCTAATTCTTGGATGCGGAAATTATACCGGTCAGTTATATAGATATCGCCGGCTGCGCTCACCGCCAGGCCATGTGGTTCGCTGAATTGCCCGGCTTTTGCATCTTTTCCTTCTCCGTATTCCCCGATCCGCTTTACAAGGGTGCCATCTTTTGAAAAGATTGCCAAACGATGATTTTGCCTGTCGCTCAGGATTACATTCCCTTCTTTAGTTATCGCTATTTCATGCGGCATATATAATTTAATACCGATACTTTCCGCGGAGCCCCATTTTGACAGGAATTTGAGGTCCGCCGTAAATTTCTTTATACAATAATTGAATGCATCGATGACATATAGCACGTCATTATTATCAATTGCAATCCCATAAGGATATTTCAATTGTGCATCTCCTGTTCCATATGATCCAACCGAGCCAATATAATCACCTTTCGAAGAAAATTTCTGAACACGATTGTTATTCATGTCGGAGACGTACACGTTGCCTTTTGAGTCTATCCCAATGCCGTAAGGATAATTAAACTCACCGGCACCCGTACCGAATTTGCCCCACATCTGGATAAAATTTCCGTTGGCATCAAATTTTTGTACACGATGATTATGCTGATCCACTACATATACGTTCGAATCTTTACTGACAGCCAGCATTGCAGGGAATTTGAACTGGCCGGGCTTATCGCCAAACTCTCCCCATTTGGTTACCATAACGGCGCCCGTTTGCGAAAGAGCAACAAGGCTGGTTAGAGTACTGGCGACAAGAGTTGAAATTATATAGATATGCTTTTTCATTTTTCTATCATTAATTTATCAGAGCCTTCTATTTGGTATTGTCAAGCACAGTAATAAATTCTTCTATTACTTCCTTTGGCTGGGTTTCATTGCCCATTACGTAATCTCTTCCAAAACCTCCATTCTGGCTGATATGTTTGTTGAGGGCCGTGTATTTTGTTTTCAGGTAAGCCTTCACATCGATATGTACATCGGGTTTTCCACGACCAGTGCGCTGGGCTTCTTTATCTAAAAACCAGCCGTTGACCACCATCCATAATTTGCCGACAGGCACATGATTGTCCATTGCTTTTTTAAATGCCAGGTAAATAAGATAGGCGGTGTTGCCATGATCCATCTTTTCGCCGCCCAGCGTATGTGTAATTACAATTTCGGGCTGATATTTCTTCAATAGCTCATACACAGAATCCACTTCGCTGTCCATATAAGTAGCGATAGGAATAAGCGGCCGCCCCGGCGGATCAAACGCATCATATTCAGGGGAACCGTAGTAAACGATCTTTCTTCCAATAAAAAAAGTAGGCTCTTTATAGTTTAAAAAGATAGGAATAGCAGGATACACGGCAGCCGCGGCTTTTGCTTCTTCTTCCCTGATCTGGCTTGTCTCCAAAGCATCGACGCGGTACTTATGGGGTGAATTGGAAATAGTGAAGTTCGGTCCTTTGTCATACCAGGGTGTACGTTCCAGGTTGCATCCGTCCAGGTTGTTGATGGCACAAACATATATTCCTTCGTATCCCATCGCCACATATTTTGCAAGCGTGCCTCCGGCGTTCTCATCTACATCGTCGGCATGAGCGCCAAATATCATGATGCACTTCCGTGGCTTTCCGCTTGTTTGGGCAGCCGCGACAGAAAAAATAAAAAGTTGCGTAAATAGCAGCGGCAACAAGATTTCCTTAGCAGTTTTGGCAATCATGATATTTCATAAGTTTAGTTTCAGAAATGCTATCGTGTGATATCAATTACGGTAATGAACTCTTCTACTTGATCGTTATAAGGTCCCCTCTTATTACTAAGAACATAATCCCTTCCAAAGCCACCGTTCTGGCTTATGTGCTTATCATAAGCGGCATACTTTATGGGCAAATATTCTTTTACATCAATGCCTATATCTGGCTTTCCACGTCCGTTTTTTTGCGCGGCTGTTTCCGAAAACCAACCCCGCACCGGCATCCACAATTTACCAAGCGGCATTTTCTCTTTCATCACCCGTTTAAAAGCCAGGTAAACAAGATAAGCAGTATTGCCATGATCGAGCTTTTCGCCGCCAAGAGTATGCGTGATCACAATCTCTGGCTGATATTTTCTAAGCAACTCGCAAACGACATCTACATCCGCCGATACAATGGTGGCAATGCTGATCAATTTTCGTCCCGGGGGTGAAAACTGCTGGTACTGAATGGTACCGTAGTCGATCTGTTTTCTTCCCATCGAGAACCAGGGTTCCCTGAAATCCAGGAATATGGGCGTTGCGCCAAACACTTCCGCCGCCTGCAAAGCTTCTTCCTGCCGGATCTGGCTTGTTTCAAGGGCATCAACGGGGTATTTGCGTGGTGAATTAGAAATGGTGAAAAGAGGCGCTCCATTAAAATATGGTGTCTTTTCCAGGCTGCAACCTGCAAGATTATTTATAGTACCCACATAAATCCCTTTATAACCCATCGCGATGTATTTTGCTAGAGTACCTCCTGCAATGGACTCAACATCATCGGCATGGGCTCCAAACACCATTATACATTTTTGCGGTTTACCTGTTGGCTGGGCAGAAACGGTTTCTATTGAAAAAAAACTCAAAAGAAAAACCAGCATGATGGTTGCCAAAAATTTCTTTTGTTTCATTTGATGGTTTTAAGATATGAGACCGTACCAAATTTATCGGGTTGATGATGTATAAACGTCTTATAATTTGTTCATGATGTGTACTTTTTTAACGGCCTCGCGCAGAGGAAAGGAGCTAAAAGAGATTATGGACGCACCGGTCTTTTCCTCCTTTTCTCCTATCCTCTGCGCGAGATTTTTTTTTCGTCCGCACGACGAACAGAAACTCGCACAGAGGAAAGGAGCTAAAAGAGATTATGAACGCACCGGTCTTTTCCTCCTTTTCTCCTATCCTCTGCGAGAATTTTTTTTTTCGTCCGCATGACGAACAGAAACTCGCGCAGAGAAAAAGAGGTAAAAGAGATTCATGAACTTAACACTGTGTTGACTCTTTTCTCTAATCCCGCCGTCAGTCAGTAAAGCCAATGTCCTGGTAACGCAAATATGCTTTCGCGATCTTCAAACCTGTTCCATTTTCACCGGCCGCAATCTCAAATTCAATGCTTTCATTTTTATCATATTGTTTCAACAGGGAAATAGGTGCCCATCCCCATTTGTCCCAATTCACCTGGAACTCCTGGACCAGTCCATCGTATTTGATCAATATCTTCCCGGGTTTGGACGAGGTGTTCAACACCAGCAGACAAAGTTGTAAAGCGCCTTTTTTCGAATTTAATTTTACTTTCAATGGCCCTGTCTTAAGATCATGGGCATTTAGCCCCTGCAGCTTTTCACCTTCCTCAACGGTATATTTAATTTCTGTTTTGAAATCTTCAAAAGTATTTTCATCCGGCAACATTGCTACGCTGGTCGTTTCTTTTTGTTCGGGTTGGAGAATATTATTGGACAGTTTGAAAACGGAAGGATCATTTCCTTCTACCTCAATTAGCCTCGCGCTCTTATTGAGCGACTGGCAAAAAGAAACACTGATATTATTTGAATTCCTCATGTGCAATATTGGAGCGGTGGGATTTTCCCCTTCTGCTCTTGCAAAATAAATGCCGCCATCATATACCCGGTCAAAGACGAACGCGGGCCGCTTTTCTTTTTCCGCAGAATAAATATTTATATTTTGTAAAGTAAGGCCATCCACGCTCCGGCAATAGATTCCGTAAGCTGGCAAACCTTTAAACATAACGGCGGCAGGATAATCAAATTCCTGGAAAGGAACCTCATTGTAGGCAACAGGCAACTGGCTTTCTTCATACCTGGCAGTATAGTTACTGATCGTTATATTTTTGACAGGTTGGCGGTGAAGACCGATAATACTCGAAGGGAGTTTTGCATTAAGGACAGTAATATTAGTGAGCGAAATATCCTTTACATCATCGATCTTCTTCACATACTGTGAATCTTCAAAAGGACGGGCCCGAATACCCAACCGTATAAAAAACGGGGTGCCGACATTATTCATGCTGATATTATTCACTAAGATATTTTCCATTACTCCGCCATCAACGGTCATCAATTCAATCCCGGCATGAACCGAAATATTATTAAGAGTACAGTTGTTAATCGTAATGTTTCTGAACCCGCCATTTGATTCGGTGCCGGTCTTGATAGCCGAGCCGCCACAAGCCGTAACGATGCAGTTCGTGATCACGACATTTTCGCATAGTTCATCATTGGTCGCTTTTAATACAATAGCATCATCGGTGGTGGAGAAGCGGGAGTTTGAAACTTTGATGCGCTGGCTTGCATCAATATCCAGGCCATCCCTGTTGCCGTCGCCGTTTGTTTCAATCACGATGCCATCTACATTAACTTCCCGGCATCCAAGCAGGTGCAAGGTCCAGTTGGCAGATTCCAGCAACCTTATGTCCCGTATGATTACATTCTCACAATTGACTAACCTGATCATATACGGACGCAGGTTCTGTGGCCTCGATTCCTGGAAATGTTTCAGACCATTACCATGAATCGTCCCCGGTCCGGTGATAGAAATATTTTTTGCACGTTCAGCGAAGATCATAAAGTACCTGGCGTATAGCTCCCGCGTTCTCGATGAGAGGTTTTGTTTTACGGCGGTGTAATCATGATAATCGGGACTGCCCAACAGCATGGCGCCGGCTTCGAGGTGAAGTTCTACATTGTCCTTAAGTATAAGCGTGCCGATCTTATAAGTACCGGGTGGAATAATTACAACTCCGCCTTTGCCCTGGTATGCCTTATCGATTGCCTGTTGCACTGATTTTGTGTCTAATGTCGCTCCATTACCCCGTGCGCCAAAGTTCCTTACATTATACTGACCATGTAAACCCGTAAACAAAAAACAAAACAAACAAAAACTTATAATGACCTTCTTCATAGCTTATCATTAATATAATCGGGTAATATTATTGAGCTTCCGTTCCACGGGCTTTTCCGCCTTTTTCATTCTCTGAAATACTCAGGGCTAAAAGGATAATGGCGTTTTCATCACCTTTCTTGTAATTGACCGGTCGCATTGTTATTTCTTTTATTTTTTTCCCGACTCGCGGGTTTAGCCATTCAAATGCAAAAAAAGTAAGGGGGTCAGAATTGTTTGAGCAATTCACTGCCTCAGCCTGGTAGGCGTATTTGTTCTGGCTGTATTTGGTTTTTTCTTTTTCGTTAGCCAGGATCCTTTGATGCCAGCGCCAGTCCAGAATATTCACTCCGTATCGAATAGGTATTGTTTCCTTCAACCCATCATCGTAGGTAACCTCGTAAAAACCCAATGGTTCAGCTGTATCGTCAAAATCATATATCGCACCATAGGCTTTATCATTCCTGGCTTCCCTGGCGCAGGCATGCAGGAAGACGATACTGCTCGCATCCTTATTTATCGCGATAGGGCGATCGATGATTGGTTTATCGTTTGAAACTACTATTGCCTTTTTATCCTGTATCGTATTTGTGCGGAAGACCTTGTTGCCAGCTTTTACATCTCCGGATAAAAGACTCGCGCCATCTATTCCGAATCCCGGTTCCTTTAGCGACGAATTGAAATAAGCAGAAATGTCAACTGAATGCAATTTCGATCCGTCGTCAACAGGGAGTCCTTTTCCGTTAAGGCTTCTGTAAATATTACCGATAAGGGGTTCGGTTTGAATAGCTAGCTGAACCGGGGATAAATAACGATACGACCAAAGTAAGTTAGCCGATCCCAAAAAATCAGTTAGCTGGTCTTTCCCAATATTATATTCAGTGGTAGCGGCCCACGAAGATGGAGCCCCACCCAAAACGCCTTTTATTTTATCTCTATCATCCCAATTGCCGATGTCGACGCGAAGATTTCCATACACCTGTTTCAAGCCAAATGCGGAAACCTGCTGGTCATTCTTAATATCACTCCAAAACCAATTGAATACAAGAATATCTTTTGGGATCAATTTCGAGACCTGTTCGGGACGTAAGGCCCCGGGTATCTTATAAGTATAGCCTGTTGAGCTTTTCCATGTTTGATGATCTTTTTCGGTGACCGATTCCAGTAAATGATCACCCCAGATAGCCGTTTTAATACCCTTTTTTGCCAGGTAATTGTGAATCTTATTCAGATCAGTTGCATAAAGTTCACCATAGTCTCTTCCCCTGCACAGTTCGCAAATATCTTTTTCCATTCTCCATTCGTCGTGTCCGACATGAATCATCGATGGATGAATGACGGCGATATATTCGTCCAATACATCAAAATACAATTTGTAGACGGCCGGTTTCAAGGGACAATAGGTATCCGGGTAAGGTTGGTTCATATTTTCCGCAAGTTCCCTATGCCCCGCCAACAAATAATAAGAATGAGTAAGCGAAGGCAATTCGGGAATAACTTCTATCCCAAAGCTTCGCATATATTTAACCAGATCCGCTACCTCATCTTTTTCCAGAATTTGCCCGTCGGCATTATCCTGGTGCGATGAGTTCTGGTATTCCATATGTACACCGGGCGGGCGGTCAAGTCGACTATATTTCAGGTGTTTTGCAAATTCCACAGCGCCTATATTGAGCTCCGGGTGTTTATCCAGGCGCATGTTGGCGTTGAGTTCAAGGATGATCTTATTGTATTTATATAACACGACAAAATCCCTGATAAACCGCTTAAAAAATTGAAAGTTCTCTTTTCCCGGTACGTATAATTTGATTCCCCTGAATTGAAATCTTGGTTTATCCTCGATAAAAATTTGCGGAACAGTAATATCATCACCTTTTTTTCGAATAAGTTGACGGAGCGAAGACAGTCCCCACATGACTCCCTTCCCGTTATTCGCGGTAATGATGATCTTATTTTTACTGACTGATAAAATATATCCTTCATCGCCGAGCGATTGTAATCGGGAAGTCCAGCCCTCCCGCAGACAATAAGCCCGAACTGTAGGATCACTGATATCTCCGATCAGTATATACTTGTCGCTGCCCTTTAAGCTAGAACGGTTCACAACTGGCAATGCAATTTGGTATTTGTCGATCAACTCAATGGAAAGTAAAGCAACAAGTACATTGTTCGTGCCGTTTTTAATGCTAGACTGAACAATGGACACGGATTTGCCCAGGAAAAATTCCTCATGTCCTGCTTCCATTTTCAATGGAAGCGGAAAGATCAAAGGCTTTTCCTGCGCCGTAGTAGTTTGAAATAGTATAGCAAGATTTGCAGCAGTCAATGCAAAAATCCTGCATATGCCTTTGCTCATGCGGAAAATGGTTTTAATTCAATCGTATTTTAAAAATAGCCCCCGGCTCCAGATTTTAGTTCTGCTTATCAATTGACTTTATGTACTTTTTTGCCAATACAGCACGCTAGTTGATCGCCCTTTGTTTTACTTCTGTCAGCGAAGAAGAACTATCCGTTAATGATTGAAAGAAGGCAATAATACTTCTTATTTCTTCTTTAGTTAACTTCAATGGAGTGGATGACAGCGTTTGGTTTGGCACTTTCAAGCCCATTCCTTGTCCGCCACCCTTGTTATAAAAATCCAAAACAGATTCGAGCGTGGGAAATTGCCCGTTGTGCATGTAAGGGGCGGTTTTCGCTATGTCACGCAGGCCGGGAGTTTTAAATGCTCCTTTGAGAAATGCAAGCCGATAAGTTGCATACCTCCCGCTATCAGGATCGAGATGTGGCGATTTGAAATTGATGTTGGTGGTCGTCCCCACTACCTCCAATGACGTTTTATTGTATAACGGTGGCGTCAACCCGTTAAACAAAGGCGCAGTATGACAGGTTCCACACAATGCTTTGCCCATAAATAAATTGAATCCTTTTTTCTGTTCGGGATTCATCGCAGTGTTATCCCCCCTGATATACCTGTCAAATGGAGAATCAAATGGCGCAAGGGTTTTTAAAAAGGCGGAAATGGATAAAACAACATTGTCGATCGTTATCGCATCCTGTTCTTTGTTGCCGGGAAATGCTCCATTGAAATCATGGACGTAGTGTTCTTTATCTTTCAGTCGTTTAACAATTACTACGTGATCCGCATTCATTTCGATGGGATTTCTTAAAACTGTTTTTACCTGGTCTTCAAAATTCTTCACGCTTCCATCCCAGAATTGGGAATACTGAAAAGCCGAATAGAGAAGGGTTGGGGCATTTCTTTTGACAGTAGAAACGCCGTCCATAGTTATGCTTTTGGTCAAACCATCGGTAAAATATTTTTCCGGTTGGTGACAAGTGGCGCAGCTCCTGCTATTATTTCCGGACAAAACTGTTTCGAAAAAAAGCTTTCGTCCTAAGGCCACAAGTGCTGGCGATATTTCCCGGTTGTCGTTTACAATAATAGCGCGAGGGTCGAAAAGATTATCGGCCTCATAGTTCAAGGCTTTGACAGTGTTTAGACCGAATCCATTTTCCCGAATAAACAGGTTCAAGTAGTGTTCGAACGGCAACGCGGCATTAGTAAGAAAATCCAACCTGTCAAAGGAATTGAAATTGCTGTTACCGGTCCGCTTAACCGCGGCATTTAAATAATAAGTTACGCTGTCTGCCATCCTTCCTTTTGTATCCAGATAGGGCGACAGCAGGAGTTGGAATGCTGTCAATACCTGCTTTGCTTCGCTGATTCCTGTTTTTAATTCAGGTGCATCAAACCCGGCAATCCCCTGGGTCATCACACTGATCAGCTCAAGCCGGATACTTTCCAATATTTGGGCATCATCAATGGGTAGATTGTATAAAAGTGAATTGAGGTCCTCTGCCGCTGTCCGGATAAGCGACACCTGTTGAAGCATTTCCTTTTTTTGTTTTTCAGGCTTTGCTGAAAACAGCAATTGCTCTATTACCTGCAGACCCGTAGGATCGCGATATTCCAAGAAAGGTTCTTCGGCCTCCGGCACCGGGGGCGCATTGTAAATGATAGCCACGGTGCTGAAAAAATAGTTAAGAAAGAATTCGATGTTTTTATACTGGAGACGGCATTTCTTCAACGCCCCTTTTGCTGACGCCAACTTAGAGGGATCGCTGTCTTTTATCTTCCTGATTTTTTCCTGCAAATCAGCTGTACTTTGGGCAAAGCTTACCGACTGCTGTTTAAAATAGTTTAGGGTTGATTCAACGCCTATTGCCTCAAGTTTTTTGGGAACTATCGTCAGACTCAGCAAGCCTACACAAAGACCAATCAAACCAATGGTGAAGTATTTCCTCATCTCACTATGCTTTACTCATTCCACTATTATTCTGAATGTATCACGCAGACAAAGATATTTATCATGAACCGTATATTCAGATATTCCTGGAGTTGGCGAAATTCGGATAGTGCGGGTCTTTTGTTTCGTGTTCCATTCATAATCTCCCACAAATGAAGCGGTCAAAGCAATGGTCTGTCCTTTTTTGAGATGGATGATCGTATTCCAGTTTACATTTTTCATGATCGTAAACTGGTCACGTATTACACCATCTTCACATATCCATTTTAGGTCAAGCCGGTTTCCGTTCACTTCAAGCATATTCGCTCCGCCATGAATAGAATCTGCATAATACATTGCGTTGTGTGGCCAGGTAGGCTGAACCGAACTAACAGTTTCCGAGGAGGCACCGGTCACAACATACACGGTTCCCCGATTCGTTGAATCTTTGATATAAGGACAGGAATTGCGATTGCCATTGTAAAGGCCCGAAGAATTGCCCAGGTTGTATTTCGCCGCGTCGAAACTTCCTTCAACTCCATAGTGTCCGTGCATTAACCGTGTACGTTCATAATTATGGGTGTGGCCGCATAAAACAAGATCAACACCGTAACGTTCCAGCAACGGTACCACATTTTCTCTTATCCTTGACTCCATATCATTGTCGGAGCTATGTGAACCCATACTATAGGGTGGATGATGCCAGTAAGCAATGACCCAATCCGTATTTTTATTCTTAGCCAAATCTTTTTTTAACCACTGAAATTGGATTCCTGTTGTGTCGGACAAATTCGTACTGTCCTGTTGGCCAAAAGAATCCAGCGCTATCAAATGGATGTTCCCGATATCATATGAATAAAATGCCTGGTTATGCGATGGAACTCCGCCGCTTTCCCCGTTTTCAGGCATCGAAAATATTTTAAAATAATCCAGTTTACTATGATCCAGGAAAGCGCTATCATCGTTGTCCCAATAGTCGTGGTTACCCGTGACCGGGAACACAGGATATTTTTTTAGCATGTTCTTGTAAATATTAAAGAACTCAACCTGGTATTCCGCGTCTAATCCAAAATTATAAGCGTTGTCTCCAAGTGTGATCCAGGCCAGCATATCCTTGCTGCCAAGATATTTTGAAAATTGGTCACGGACTTGCGGCTGCATGGTAGTAAGACTTCCCGGATCGCCAAATACACCGATACGCAAACCCCCCTTTTCACCAGCCGGCGGTAACGTAATAAAAAGATTGTTAACGTCACCTTGTAACACCACATCTTTTGAACCTATCGCATAATAATATCTTGTTTTAGCGTCCAATCCCTCCAGTTTTACCATATGATCAATAACAAGAGTATTGTCAAACGCCGTCTTATCAAGATGACCCGGTGCCTTGCCAAACCGAACAGAACTGGAGCTGGCGATATCCGTCCTCCAACGTACAATGATGCTGTTGTCGCTGAGGACCTGCAGATAGGGTCCACGTATCAATATGGGTTTTGGCTCCGCTTTTTTACTTATGCTTCCAATGTTGTCGTGGATTGAATAATCGAATGCGCTATCAAAAGAAGACATTGTGACAAGATATATGGCTACAAATAGATACTTCATGTTCTTTTTTCAAAATATTATACCACCCGATGAGTTTTATCTTGAAACATTTACTTCAAAAATATCTTTCAAACATCCGAATTTGTCATTTACCGTGTACGTTGTCTTTCCAACTGGTGGGACAATCTCGATCGTACGTTGATCCTGTTTGCTTTTGTTCCAAATATATTTATCGCTGATAAATGAGGCGGTTAATTTCACGGCTTGTCCTTTTGCGGATTGAATCACCGATTTTTTGTTTACATTTTTCATCAGGGTAAACTGGTCCCGGATCACTCCATCTGCACAGATCCATTTAAAATCCAAGCGGTTCTCCTGTACCTCGAGCATGCCGGCGCCGGCATCCGTTGCATTTGAATAGCGCATGGCTGCATGCGGAAAACTGGTATCCGGTTTTCCTACATAACTGGAAGTACCACTTACGACGTACACGGTACCATGATCGGGAGAAGCCCCTTTAATATAAGGGCATGAGTTTTTACTTCCATTATATAAACCGGTGGACGGACTTAGACTGTATTTCTTTTCATCATAATCAGCTTCCTTTCCAAAATAGTTGTTGATTAAACCGGAGCGTTCATATACATGGCTGTGACCACATATGATTAGGTCAACCCCATACCGCTCGAGTATGCCGATAAAATTCTGACGTATCGCGGACATGATGCCGTCTGAATCGGAATTGTGAGTGCCCATAGAGTAGGGAGGGTAATGAAAAAATGCGATCACCCATTCTTTATTTCTGTTGGCTTCAAGATCTTTCTTGACCCACTGAACCTGCGGCCCCAGCGTATCAAAGAGAAAATATTTACTTTCCTCTTTTCCGTAAGAATCCAGCGACAGGAAATGAATATTGCCAAGATCAAAAGAATAAAACGCCTTATTGTGGGACGCCACTCCGCCTCCTTCGCCATTCACTGGCATAGAAAAATTCTGATAGTAAGCAGTTGAATGATTATTCTGCGCATAATTTGCTGTGAAATCGACATCGTGGTAATCATGATTACCGGGATTTGGAAACACGGGGTATTTTTTCAGGAGCTTATCCTGGAAAATATTAAAAAACTTCGCCTGGTATTCCATGTCCGACCCATCGTTATAGGCGTTATCGCCCAGCAGGATCCATGCGTTAAGAAGATCATTTCCCAAATATTTGACAAACTGATCACGCACGTTAGCCTGGTTAAGTGACAAACTTCCCGGGTCTCCGAAAACGCCAACCCGGTAAAATCCTTCCGTACCGCGTGCCGGCAACGTATAAAAATAGATTTCGTCTCCATATTGAAGTGTATCCTGCAAAGTGCCAATTGAATAATAATATTTGGTTTTAGATTGGAGTGCTGTAAGTTTTATTTCATGCTCGGTTTTTAATGCCAGGTCGTCTTTTACGAGGTTGAGGTTACCGGCAACAGTTCCGTATCTCACCCTGCTCCTTGTGGAGGCGTCTGTTCTCCAGCGGATCACCATGCTTGTATCTGTCGCTACCTGTAGGTAAGGTCCCCTGATCAGCAAGGGCTTGTTTTTAAACCGAGGGTCGTTTTTTGGCGCTGAGTTCTGCGTCCAACCATTCATCACCATAAATAGAGACAACAATAAAAATAAATTCCTCATTGTTTTACTTCATCATTTAGACACGTTAACTGTAAAAACATCTTCAATACAATTGGATGGATCCTTTACTTTATAAACAGAAGTGCCGGGACGCGGCTTAATTGTGATGCTTCTCGTAGTTTTATTAGATCCTTCCCACCGGTACTGTCCCACGAAAGATGCTTTTAGTTCAACAGATTGACCACGTTTTACTGTGATCGTGGATCTTTTATTGACATTCTTCATTAGCGTAAACTGGTCGCGTATGACTCCGTCTGCGCAGATCCATTTCATGTCAATCCGATTACCCTCAATTTCCAGCAAAGTAGCGCCACCGATCGTGACATTTGAAAATGGAAGAGCGTTATGTGGAAATGTGCTTTGCGAGTAATCCACCCTGCCAGAAGAGCCGGTCACAATATACACTGTGCCTCTGTTAGAACTATCTTTTACAAACGGACAGGAGTTTGCAGACCCATCATATGCTCCCGAAGAGTTACTTAACAAGTGAATTTCAGTGGAAAAACTAGCTTCGGGTCCATAATGCCCCTTCATTAATTTGGAACGTTCATAAGAATGACTGTGCCCGCATATTACAAGATCAACTCCATATCGCTCAAGTATCGGGATAAAATTCTGCCTGATCTTCACCATCTGGGTTTCACTATCAGAATTATGAGAGCCCATAGAATAAGGTGGATGATGCCAGTAGGCGATAATCCATTCCTTGCCTTTATTTGCTTCAAGATCTTTCTTTATCCATTTTACCTGGCTGCCGGTTGTATCAAACAATCTTGTGCCATAGTCCTCTTCACCCTGCGAGTCTAACGAAAGAAAATGGATATTATCAATATCAAAGGAATAAAAAGCGGAACTATTAGAGGACACACCACCTGCTTCACCCCGGGTTGGCATCGTGAAGTTCTGGTAATAGGCCACTTCACCCGAGCGTTGAGCCACCTCCGCAAGCATAGGCAGATCCTGGTAATCATGATTACCCGGTGCGGGGTACAACGGTGATTGTTTGAGAAGAAAATCCTTGTAAACGTTAAAGAAATTCGATTGATATTCCACATCCTTTCCAAAAGAATAAGCATTGTCTCCGACAAGTATCCATGCGTTCAGAGGATTGCTGCCAAGTTTTTTTAAAAACTGGTCCCGGACGTTATGTTGGATAGTTGAGTTTGTACCACAATCACCAAAAACACCTATGCGGTATTTATTCTCCGCACCTGCAGGCGGCAATGTAGTGAAGTGATTGCTTTCATCCCATTGAAGCGTGTCTTTGAACCCTTCAATCAGATAGTAATACTTTGTATAAGGCTCGAGGTTTGTTAATGTAACAATATGCTCATGAGTACGGCTGCCATTACCCGCAAGCCCGTCAAATTTGCCTTCTTGTTTGCCGTATCGTACAAAACTTACATCCAACTCATCGGTCCGCCATCTAACTATGATACTGGTCGGTGTAGCTACCTGCAGGTAAGGCCCCCTGATTAATTCCGGTCGTATGCCATAATATCTTTTGGGGTTTATCTGTGACCTTACAATAAACGGAAGAAAGATCAAAAAAAGGAAGTATAGAATTGTCTTTTTCATATTGGCTAAATCAGCGCCTTTATTTTAATAAAAATGTTCCGGAGTTTTTATAATCATCGTCACTACCCCAAATTGGCTTCCAATACAAAGTGGCCGAGGTTTTCTCTGGGAAATTATCCTGGTCACGATACCCGATATTGACCCGGACCGAATTATCTGTCTTTGTTAGCGTAACAGCAGGCAGGGTGATATCCATCATTAAAATAGAATCAGAAAAATATCTTTTTGTCTTTATGTCTTTGGCCCCAATGCTACCCTTTCCTTCGATAGTTATTTTGCCATCGCCCGGTGATATTGTCAACAAAATTTGCCGACCGGCTGAATCTTCAACATAGAGAAATAAAAGATCCCTGGGTTTTGATGGATCGTTTATCCATTGGTCATCATTTACCAGTACAACCAGGTGAATTAATTTGCTATCCTTTATTAATTTAAATCGGAAAAAAACATCACCGGGACCCGACCAATACCATCTTCCATCGAGTTGTTCAGGTTCTACTACCGCAATCATACCCGAAGTATCCTGCCCGTGATATACTTGCCTGGCTGGGTTGGTATTGTTTGATTCCAGGGGAACAAGTTTCCAGCTAAGCAGGAGTCTTTTATTGGCTGTTATCGAATAGGATGTATTCTTGTATGAATATTCGCCCATTAAAGAAATATCGACAAAAGGAAGATCAGCCAAATCAACCAATGAGTTATCCTTTTTCGAAATTGTTATAGGCTGTGTGATTGTTTGGTGCGGTTCAACAATCGCATTTATTTCACAGGGAGTTACCAAATATTGTTTTTTATCGCACAACTGTCCGGTTACTTTAAGGGGATAGTCCGTCGGATTATCCAATTTTATTTCCGCCGTTAAGGCTTTCTCCTGTTGATGTTCGCTTACCAAGGAAACCGGGTGTAACCAGGTCTGATCAATCAATGCCTGCGTAATTGAATATGTAGTGTCATTGACCACATCTTCTTTTATTATACCCTGCAATTTTAAATTCACAATCCTGGGTTCGCCGCTGGTGAGAGTAACTATTGTCAGGTGATCATATTCGCCAAATTTTTCTCCCCGCAGGTCGCTTCCTCCTCCGGTACTGCCCAGAACAAAATATTTATTCCCGTTCTTCATCATCTTTACGTAGGTGTGATGATGGCCGGAAAAAAGGGTATAGTTATTTCCTTTCAGCAGCGCCTCAATTTTTTCGAAACCTTCTTCCCTCTCATTTCTACCTTGCCAAACCGGCCGGTGCATGAAAAGAAAGGTCCAGCGTACGCCGGCATTATCTGCTATCGCTTTCTTAAAATAATTTACCTGTTCGTCCCGGATGCCTCCATGCCCTCCATCTTCCGTGTTTATGCACAGGAACAATACATTCTTGTAAACAAAATGATAATAGGGCGGACCAACATATTTTTTCCATTGCTGTTCCATTAAAGGATTGCCGATATCGTGATTCCCGGGAACATAAAAGAAACGCATTCCCAGAGGTTTGATATCTGCATTAAACTCCTGCCATTGTCTTTCAATAACGGCAGTATCGTAAGTTTTTCCATCAGTGAGATCGCCTACAGATATTACAAATTGAGGTTGTAATAGCTGTAGTTTTTCAACTGCATCCTCAAATACACCGGGTCGCCTGCCGCCCCACACGTCAGAAATGATTGCAAACTGTAATTTGCCCGTATCATCATTGAATGGAAGGTTGGTGGAAGACATACGGTTCCCCGTACCTTGCTGAGCAATGGTAACACTTGCGGAAAGAAGAATTAAATAAATGACAAGTGTCCTTCTTGCAGTAGTGGCCGCTTTCAAATTCAAAAAAATTAGTTTTAGTCGGGTTAAAGTAAAGAAGAATATGGTTACTGGGAATTAGAAATAAATCAGGTTTAGTATTAAAGAAATAGCCCATATTAATAATAAATACGGGCTATTTAGGTGGAGGGGCTTATGGTTTGTCCCACCAAACACGGGTGGAAGTAATATCTTGTCCTTGCCTGGTAACAGCTTCGTTGATATTCGGGTTCGATGCGTATTCGTCACGCGGATAATATAGTCTTCTTGGAAGTTGGGCTCCTAAATTGCCGCTTAAGCTAAGATTCAAGCCGCTATAAGTATCTGGGTAGCCGCTTCTACGCATGTTGGCCCAGGCCTCGTAATAGTTTGGAAAAGTTTCTATCCAGTATTGTGTATTGATCTGAATTAATGCATTTGCGGGATCATAAGGATTAGCTGCGAGGTAAGCATTTTGCTGAGCCACTGTGATAGCCCCACTATTCCATCCGTCAGTGCCGTAAATAGCTAACTCGCCCATGGCCGCTTTTACACCATTTTCATAGAGGGTTTGGGCATTTCCTGGAACGATATTTCTTACAGCTAATTCAGCGAGCTGAAATTGAACCTGGGCATAGCTTAAGTGAACAAAGGGAGCTGAGTATTTTCCCAGAGTTCTAATGTTCGCAACCGATGCACTGTCTCTTTGTACCGATTGCACAAATTGATCACGTCCCCTTTGATTTGCTGGATTATGATCTCCTTCCTGGTAGGATGTTAAAGGGAGTTTCTCTCTCATACAGTATGCAGGAGTACGGGGGTCATTACGGAGCTTTAATGAATCCACAAAAGGCTGAGCAAGCCGGTATGTAGTGATGTAGCTTGAACTGATCCATGTGTGGGCAGTGCCATTGGATGTGGTGCCTGTCCCTGCTAGCTGGGTAGTATAATTGACAATAAAATTATCGCTATTGCTTGTCATCAGTCCACCAGCGACAGCCTGCTCTGCATACTTTTTTGCGTTAGCAGGGTCCACTTTCACTATCCGCAAGGCCAATCTCAGCATAAGGCTATTGGCAAACTTTTTCCATTTTGTGATATCGCCATTATATACAATGTCAGCAGACAGGGGCGTTCCTTTCGAAGAATTGAATCCCGCGATGGCCTCAGTTAATTCTTTGAACATGTCTTCATATATCTTTTGCTGGGGATCATATTTAGGCGTTGTAACTCCCTGCGAATACCCTTTAATCGCTTCGAAATAGGGAATATCTCCATAACTATCTGTAACCGAGTGAAACAAATAAACTCTTAAAATACGCCCGATACTCAGGTAATTAACTTTACTCGGATCTTCCTCGCAACGCTCAATGAAATCAACTATATTTTTAAGAGGGTTCTTGTAAATCCAGACCCAATGCTCTGACATTTCCGTTGGCTTGTAAGCTGTAATGGAAGGAAAGGAAACATTCGTGTTGATCTGGCTTGCATATGCTGCGGCATAGTAGGTTTGAGTATAATAATTCTTATCAACCATCGTAAGTTCAACATAAGGAAGCAGAAACTCCAGCGTCGGAGTTGACACAAAGTCAACGCTTGTATTTATGTCCTTGAACCCTTTGTCGCATGAAGGGAGCGTTCCTGCGAGGGTTAGAAACGTGACTAGAACATAAAGCTTAGATTTATTTTTCATGATCTTCGTTTTAAAGAATTGAATAGATTATTTCAAGGTGAACTTTATTGTCAAGCCGTAGCTACGTGTAGGGGGAAAGCCCAATCTTTCAATACCCTGCTGGTTATTGGCAGCTATATTACTTTCCGGATCGACATTTTCTAAATCCTTGTCTTTATAAATTGTGAGCAGGTTTCGAACAACGAACGAAATAGCCGCGTTGGTAATCCCCACTTTACTCAATGCTCTGTCTGAAATCCTGTACCTGAGGGCAACTTCTCTCAATTTTACAAAACTCGCGTTATAGATGAACTGCTCCGATATGTTCCCGATCTGGTTGTAGTATGAACTTAAATTATCAGGCAATACCATTACTGTATTTTTCCCTCCGGTTTGATTTAACCCGTCTGCTATAAATCCTTCCTCTCTTCCAAAGAGGGTGGCCATGTGTTTACCATTTTTATATGCTGTTGCATTAGTTTCGGAATAGATATCTGCACCGAATTTTGCATCAACAAATACATACAATGAAAGATTTTTATAAGTAAATGTGTTGCTAAACCCAAACATTTTGTCGTATGTACTGTTGCCCAAATATTTGGCTGTAGAATTGACGACAGGGAAACCTCGTGTATCATAAATCTTCTGGCCGCTGGCTGAATCCCTTGCATAGCTGAATCCATAGATGCCACCATATCTTTCCCCCTCGGTCAGGCGCACGAAGGCGTTGCCGCTTTTTGACGTGGCCAGGATAATGGGAACGCCCATTACACCATCGCCCAGCGCCACTATGGTGTTGTTATTCTTGGTAAACGTAGCCGTCATGTCCCAGGTAAAATTGTTTTTCCTGATAGGCGTACCTCTCAGCAATACCTCAATCCCACTGTTTTTAAGTTTGCCTACATTAAGTACGGCGGTGCTATAGCCCGTTGTGCTGGATACGGCAGTTCTTACAATATCATCTTTAATTTGCCGGTTGTAGTAACTGGCATCAAAACCAATTCTGCCGTTCAGGAAGTCCATCTCCAGTCCAATTTCATAATCAGTTGAGAGGAGGGGCTTGAGTTTCTTATTTGGTATGTTGCTGGTGCCGATCAACTGGAGAGGAAGGTTATTGTTATACAGAAACGCATCGAGGGAATAACTCAGGTCAAGTTGATAAGGATCGGTATCTCCACTTACCTGCGCGCTTGAAGTCCTAAGCTTGGCAAAGGATATTGCCGATGGTAATCTAAACGCATCCGAGAAAACAAACGATAGCGAAGCGGCAGGGTAGAATAGATTATTATTATCAAGAGGTAACGTAGAAAACCAATCATTTCTTCCTGTTAATGTCAAATACAGGTATTTATTGTATGACACCTCCACACTTCCAAAGAGCGAATTTGTCCTTCGCTTGCTTTCACTGGTTGATGGCAGCTTTGTTTTTAGATTGTTGAAGGTATAAACGTTTGGAACGATGAATGTATTTCCGGACTCGATCAGTTGAGAAGCGGCACGCCAACTGATGTTTCCACCCACGAAGGCGTTTACTGCAAATTTGCCTTTAAGATCGGGGTTTATTCCCATCATGATTTCATATTCATTGGCGGAACTTTCAACATTGCGCTGGTTAAGTATGCCCCCGATGTTACTGGGAGAATTATATGGGAAACTTGACGAGGCATTCCCATCCGGAATGTATTGCAATCTTTTTGATAAGTAATAGTCCCGTGTCATCCTACCTCTCACATACAACCATTTTGTTATTTCATATTTAAGCATTACAGATCCCCAGAACCTGTTCTTTGAATCCGTTTCTTTTTCCTTATTTAATATATAATATGGATTGGAGACGCCTTGTGTGTAAAGGAATTCGCGACCTGTCGAATCATAACCTGGCTTTAATGGATCCAGGTCTATGGTATTAGGAAGGTATAATAATGAATAAAGCGAATTGTCGTGATTGCCTCCAATGAAAGGGCGGTTGTTTGACTTTTCAAAAGTATAGTTCAATAAAAGATCAACGTCCATTTTGCCAAACTTTGAATGAGTCTTTGTATTAATACTGGTTCTGGCGAAATTGGCGTTGGGAGTAATATCCGTGTTTCTCAGGTCCGATAACGACAACCTGTAATCATGGTTAGCATTACTTCCATATAATGACAGCGTATTGGTAATAGTATTACCAGTCCTGAAAAAGCGATCATAAATATCTTCTACCGGGCTGAATGGCCTGACGACCCCGTCAAACTGTGGCGCCGGCGTGCCATCCATAATGTGTCCCCAGCTATCGGATCCTTTCGCATTATCGGCGCTGGTTGGCAGTTCCCGGGCATTTGCCTGGTTTATTGAACTTTGTCCATACACATTTTGGAAATTGGACAGGTCGATAAGCTTATCGATCAATAACGATGTACTGAAATCAACATTTGTTTTTCCTCTTGCAGATTTACCACTCTTTGTTGTGACAAGGATTACTCCGTTAGCTGCCCTTGATCCATACAAGGCCGCTGCGGCATTGCCTTTTAATACGCTGATGGTCTCAATGTCGTCCGGGTTTATGCCGGTTAGACCGTCACCAAAATCATATCCTCCTTCAGGTGTATTCGTTGCCAATCCTCCGAGGCTGCTCGAATTTATCGGAACACCATCTATAACCCACAAAGGATTATTATCCCCGGTTAAGGAAGTGGCCCCACGAATAACAACTCTCTTTGTACCGGCAACTCCATTAGCGATATTACCAACATCAACGCCGGCAACTTTGCCTGACAAGGCATTGACAAGACTGGGTGTCTGAACCGTATTTACTTTGCTACCGTCAATCTGGGCAATAGAATATCCAAGGCTCCTGGGATTCTTTTTAATATTTAATGCCGTCACTACAACATCACCCAATTCTCTTGAATCGGGAAAAAGACTGATGTTGATGTGTGCCTGGTTTTTGACTTGTGCTTCTTGCGTGAGTAATCCGACAAAAGAAAACACAATCACGGCGCGTTTATCGGCAACCAATATTGAGTAGCTTCCCAAAGCGTCGGTCGTTGTGCTTACACGTGTTCCTTTAACGGTAACTGTTACACCCATCAACGCTTCACTATTTTCATTCGTTACAATCCCTTTTATTGTTATTGGGTTGTTTTGAGCAATCCCCGGATTAGGATACCATAGGCACAGAAATAAAAGAAGCAGGGTTAGAATGGTTGATAAGTATCTCATTAGCAAAGATTTTATAGTTAAATGTAAAATTTGTCCCACCCGCATAGTTCTGCTTATTAATCTATTTTGTGTACTTTTTTTGCATGAACATTCCCAATCCCGGGCGAATACATAAAAAAAATTATACTAAAATGAACATTGTGTTAACTAATGATTACGATTCTAAAAGGAAAGTAAATAATTGCATGGATTGAGCAATTCTTTTGGCAGGTTTTCTGAAGATTATTAAACAGGCTCATTGAAGAGTCTTCTTGCGGAGGAGCAGGGATTCGAACCCTGAAACCTTGACACGCTTTCTAACATTGAATTCGAACCAAATACACGACTACGAAAAATGCAAACTAATTCTGGTCTCCGAAATTACTCCTCAAGCCCAGCAGATGGACTCTTGGTGTTATTAGTTTCATTTCAAATCTGTCTCGACTTTTATATTCATTGGCATTAACGCTTTGTGTAGATATTCAAATCTAGCCTTGCTGCCTTTTGGAACTTGAACTTCATAAAAGTTTCGACCGCATATTAGTGGCCAATTATCTGAAAAATATTTATAATCGATAACTACAGGAATGATGTAAAACTTATCATATTCATAGCAATGACTCGTGTCGGCACATTGCATTTTTTTTGCTTTAGCTTTTAATTGATTGCGATTATTAAGAAAATTAACTCTGATTCCGTTTTTGAAAACAATACTTATATTGCTATCCTCCAACATCCTTAAATTGAAGTAATTCACTGGATAAAAAAAATCATGAAAACCTACAGGTCTTGCATGAACTCCATCGTAATCATACAAATAATTATAACTTGACAAAAACAAAAAACCTTTTTGCTTCTTTACTAAAGTCGTGTCTTCTTGTGCAGAGCAAATCATTGAATTTAACGTAACTAAGAGTATCGCAGCAAGTATTTTAATTTATCTATTTTTATTGTGATAGCTCTGGCTTTCAAAGCCGCCGTGTTTATCCGGACAAAGCAAATGTGAAAGAACACTTAGCACAATGGCGCCTTATCATAAAAATCCTAAAGTCGAATTTGTCTTATTGGAATTATAACAATAGAGAGAACCGAGAGTATCGGGAAATTGAACAATATTCGCTGACCTCATACCGCCACCTCACTATCAAGCCCATCAAAAGGTAGAACATTGGCAATATCAGAACTCACCGCATTGAATTTCTATTTCTGCTTCTGAATTTTTATATTTATTGGAATTAATGCTTTATGAAGGTACTCAAATCTAAGCCTGCTACCACCAACTACTTGCAGCTCATAATAGTTTCGGTCGCATACATATGGCTCATAATCCTCGAACATTTTGTAATCCATTGTAACAGGAACGATATAAAAACTTGAGTATTGATAACATTGGCTACTATCTATACAATTAATAGAAAAACTCTGAGTTTTTATCCCATACCTCCCATTGATAAATTTGATTCGAATACCATTCTTAAAGACAATATTCAAATTGCTGTCGAGGATACACTTGACATCTAGACAGGAGGTTGGATAGTAAAAATCATGAAATCCTAAAGGTCTGATATGTGTTCCCTCAGAATCGTACTGATAATTATATTTTGTCAAGAATAAGAGGCCTTTTTGCTGCCTTCTCCTGATTGTATCAGTTTGAGAGTAAGAAATTGATGAAAAGCTCAAACATGCTATCGCCAAAACTAATATCTTCATGGCAATTTTATTTTTTAATTGTAATTCTTCGCGGCTGCCAACCCTGAGGAATATCCCCAGCAGCGGGAGCTGATCTTGTGGAGGCATCGATAATACCTGCCACATTGATCGTATTCGAGTTCGTCCGAGACTCTGGCCGTAAATGAGCCTCACTTTTTATTAATTTAAAAATAGTATAATTTACAATATCATCATAATGACTTTGATTTAGGTTATTTGAAGACGATCCCATTAAATCGTTCTTATATCCGACGTGAGCTATTGTTCTATGATCGCTCGGATTCTTAGGATCTTCGTACTCGCTATAACGATCAGTTAGTCCTAGCATATGGCCAACCTCATGCGTCCTGCCGACATAAGTTGTGCTCGGAATGATTGCCTTACTGTAGCTTCCCGATAGACTCCCTCTTCCCTCTTGAGTCTTCGACTTATCTACCTCCATTATATTCTCGTGGGCTTCCAAGTCCTCTTGCTTAATTTCATCTTTGCCCACTTTGGCCTCAGCACTTATATCAAATTTTAGAGTGTAAGTTACCTCTCCAATTTTTACAGTACCATCCTTAAAAACATCTTTAAGTTCCTTATTGACCGCTTCCATCAGAACATCTCGGGCATTTTGATTTCTAGGTAGATCTTTACCTTGATAATAAATTTTAGCTTTAACAGTTATAGTTTTTGTGTTTTCGTCTAAAGTGTAAACTGCATTTTGCCCGTCCGGATCAATAACGTTAGCAGGATTGTTTACTGCATAATTATAAGGAGAATATGTATTCCATTTATCAGCCTTTGGGTCCAGCGCATGCCATCGTCCGATCTGTGCATCATACATCCTTGCGCCATAATCCAACCATTCCAATCCAATCCCATCTGTAAATTCTTTATCTTGTTTTTCTTTGCCATTATACTCATTCTTATTATCCGGGTTTCCGAAGTTTAAAGCCTTCGAGCTAATTGCTGCCATTACTAACCCAAACGGATAATAATGCGTTTCTTCGGTTATGGGACCTCGCTCATGTTTCACCTGTAAATTATCAAAGTACACTAAGTTATTACTTTCATTGCTAACAAAGACGTATGCGTAGCCATTTTTAACAGCTTCTTTGGCGCTCCCGTCCACCCTTGTTATCGTTTGGCCGCTACCTTTTGTATCCACCTGTATGATTTCACTGTTTGTGCTGACAAATCTAAACTGTTCGTCAAAAAAAATAATTGTTACGTAGGCTTTAGGCATGGCGCCCCCGCTTCCTGCCTGCGGCGCGAGGAAATTCGTAAAGGGAGTTACGTTGTTTAAATTCGACGTTATTGTACTGCCGCTGCCGTGAACCGCGGTAGTTACACTGCTATTGTCAACCAGGCTGGTCAGCAAGGTTAATATTGAATTTAGGCCATTGGCGCCACTATTATCGGTCGCATCATTCTGGATGTAATAATTCACCTTTATATGGAGTTTGTCTTTGGCCATTACTTTTAGCAATTTTCCGACACCTATTCTCGTGGTACTGTTTCGCAAGAGTTGGACTGTATCCCCATTTGTTCCTTGCGAATAGAAAGATCCCGGCCTGCTTGTCCGTCCGACATATACGTTTTCGTAGAAGACGTTTTCATTATTTACCGTCAGATTCTCCAATTTCGCCTCAGGATATATTGCTGTGTCCTTTTGCTCCGTCAATACCATTCTTATGTTGCCTAAGTGATCTTTAATAAAGTAATCGTATTGCAGTGTCGCATTGGCAACATTAAACCTTATCCTTCCTTCTTCCATACCCATAAATTCCAGGGTGTCGTTACGGTACACGGACCCGCACATATAGAGCGTAGTAGTCACCAGGCTTCCTTCTGTCGTTACTTTCTTCAGTTTACTGCCTGATGCATCATACATGTATTTTATATTTCCTTTACCCGTCACCGTTATACTGTCAGGCAGGTTCAGGTGGTTATAACGGATATGGCCGATCGCCTTATTATTGTCGATATACATATTACCGTTGCCATCATAACTATAATCATTATTACTCCCATTGGAACCGTCATAAAAATCACCCAGCTGATTGTTTGAGCTGATGCCGTCCACTACCTTTAACAACCGATTACTATTGGCAATGAAAGTATATGCCATGCTGTCAATTGTTGTAGGAGCGGTCAGTTTCCAACCTCGTTGTTTCATGGTCATGATATTGCCATTGACGTCATAGCTTAAACTACTTACACTGAAATCAATACCGGCATTTTTACTAAAGCTGTTGTTAGTTAGCTGGTTAAAGTCTGCTCCGGTAAGGCGATTGGCCGCGTCGTAAGTAAAATCATATTTCCTTAACTGATCATCACCGGTGGATTTCCACAGCAATCCTTCTATATTACCATTGTATTGAGCGGTTGAATACGATTTATTGCTCCCATTTACAATAAAATTTGTCTTTTCGTAACCCAGGTCATATCCAAATAGATTAGATGAGCTGGTCGTATCTTTGACGTAACTGCGGTTCATCCCAAGCAACCATCCACGAATGTTATATTCATAAGCCATAGAATCCAACGGAACACCTCCTAATTTCTTCTTCTTTAGCTGGCTTATCGCATCGTACTCATTTTGACAAATAGTTGTCCAGCCGCCGGGCATGCTGCCACCGCTTACCACGGTATTGCTCGCTCTTTTCTCAATCTTCGTTAGTCTGCCAAGATCATCATAAGTGAATTTCGTCAGCGCAATTGTCGTTTGCGAATTTGTTCCACCTTTTACGTGCTTTTTGATATTTAAAAGCACCTGGCCCGACCAGGAATATTGGGTGCTTATTATATCTGTATTGCCACTTAGGTTTTGTCCTTGCACCTGTATTGCTCTTGAATTTTCATCAAAAAAGGTAACTAAATACAGATAGTTTGATGTACCCAATACTTTTGTTTTTGTGCCTGTCGCCAGACCCAATAACCTCGTTGTTTGTCCCGTTGCGTCCTGAGGATATGGCCATACCGTATTAGAGGTGCTTTGTAAATAGCTGTCATTACTGTTATCTCTGGCTGAAGATAAAGGATTGCCTTCGGAACTTCTCCAGGCATAACTATCATAAAACATTTGAGAAAGTATTTCGTTTGTATAACTGCCCAACGCCGGATAATCAATACTGCCTTCTGCAAGGCCGCGATGGTAGGAAGCGCTACTGTAATGAGCGTCATCAGTTATCCAACCCATTGAATCGGGCCGATTCAGATCATCATACTTTGTGTACAACCATTTGTGTGCTGCCCTTAGTAATGAATCCTGTGACATCACCAACCGGTCTCTGGCGTCATAAATCATATAAACTGTTCCGGCGCCTGGCACTTTCTTCATGATTATTCGGCGCTGGCTATCATACTCGTAACGAAAACATTGCTCATTAAGCAATACTCCACTGGAGTAACTTAGATCCCAACCCGTGATTGCCAATACTCCAACGCCTTTTGGTTGGATAACACATCTCAGCTGGCCAAGATCATCATAAATGTAGTAAGTGCAAAGCCAGCCAGTATGGTTTTTTCCGGCTCCCGCATCACTGCTGTCTGAAACCAGTTGCACTTTCTTCAATATTACCCTGCCTTCCTTGTCTGTAAATTCTATACTCTGTTTATTGTGTTCATCAGCCGTTACATTCTTGTACAGTTGCCCTGCTTCATATATAGACGAGGTAGCGTAGCTACCAAAGTTATTCGTTACGTCTGTCACGTTCCATACTCTTACACTGTCTGCTGTTTTGTTGGTCCATGATTTCGTTTTCACACTACGCCTATTGGCTTCATTTGTTTCTCCGGATGTACCCACCCAGCTATTGCCTTGGGAGAAGCGTTCCAACACACGATTTACTGGCGACCCTTCAAAAACCACCTTGCCGTAGTAATATGTTTCATCGCTAAATATTGCTTTATTAAAAGTCGAATCTTGCTGGAATGGATTGAGTTTAAACAAACCATCACTCATCGACGTATTGCTTCCCGTATTATTGGCAGCAAACGGTAAATATTGATATACCTCTCTGCCAAACTCGTCATAGACAACAGGCATCACAAAGTCTCTCGCAGTATCACCAGTTATCAATGATCCTTTTTTAACTACGGTTTGCAAAGGTTGACCGAGACCATCAAGATACTTTGTAATCTGTTTAACATCCTTCAAAAATCTTGTCAATAACGTGTCGGGATGGTCAATTGGCGCCGTCGCGTCCCAGGTTCTGACATAGTTTATTTTGACATTGGTGTTGTAAGCAACTGGGGCAATTTGCTGTGCTTCAATTATATTTACAACTAATGTTGCCAACAACGCAAGGAATATTTTTAAATTGCAGTTCATCAGATAAAGAATTTGAAGGTTATTGTTGATAGCTGGCCTGGTATCTATAATCCACACGCTTTATTATCTTCTTATCTTCATCTTTTATCAATTTCAAGCGACCAAAACTGTCGTACTCATAATAAGTGATTCTGTTATTAGCATCGCACTGGGTGCTTGTTCCAATCAGGGGAATATAGGTATAGGAGATCATTAATGCACCCTTCGGATAAAGTCGCATCTCATCAATATAGGCTGTGCCGGCGATTGTTAAACTTGTTGTCCCCGAAATTTCGTGTGAGTACAATTTCCAGCCATTCTTTGTCACGAGGACGGTGCCATTCCCGCTATTCACCGTAACAGTACTCGAACTATCTCTCTTCCAGTACGTGATGTTATACGTAGTCCCGGCAGTAAGTCCGGACTTTGTAATGTTCCCTCCCGCAAGACTGTACCCCTTTGTCCCGGTAGGTGCTGAAGGATGGGTTGTTGTTGAGCCGGAAAATGACCAGTTTCCCTTGCCGTCGGCTTCAAAAGAGGTAAATGCTATCGATGCGCTGTCAGCGTTCGTCACTTGGGCAATGGGATAGGCCTGCTGATAGTCCCAGACATAAGACAATTTAATATCATTCTCTTTCGAAACAGTAAGAACGTTTCTCTTGTTGTCGTAAGATGAAAAGCGCAACTTCGTTTGTAAACTGTTATTTAAGACACGTTGCTCTACTGTAGCAGGTGCAATGAACGAATTTCCCTGCCAAAATTGATAATTTGTTTTTGTCTTTGATAATTCTCTATTGAGCGTAATATTTTTTTGTGATTGCTCAATCACCGCCGTAATCATATTTCGCGAGATCATATCGGTATAAGGTGATGTGCCTGAAAAATCATGAGGATACTTATTAGTCGTGGATATGGAATCTCCCTTCGAATTCTTCTGCTTGACAAGCGTAGGTTGCATATGAGCCAAATTACCATAGGCAAACGATTGAGCGATAGTCAAAGAGTCCCCGGTATCGGTGTATGTTTTTGTTATGCTGGTATCGAGATGCATCCAGTTAGAATAAATGAAATACTTGTTTACATCATAATGAATAAAATATTTAATCCAATTAAAATTAAGCATAGGTGTTAGCGTGCGCCTGATCGAATAGAGCGTGTCCTTAAATGACCACCTCGAATCTATGGAATAGATATTTTTTGTCCTGCTCGCAATAAGTTTTGTCGTCGGGTTACTCATTTTGAAGACTGTCGTTTCCAGTTCGGCTCCATTATGTAAATCGGTATTTGTCCAAGGTCCACCTGGCACAGTTATCTTTGCATACGTTGAGTCGGTGAAGTTTGCCGGCCAACCATATATGATATCTTGCTCTCCAAGGTATTGCGGTTTCGTCTTCCCATTTATTAAGAATTTGTGTTCAATACCACCCGTCACATTGTCTGATTTATCCCTAAATTCTTCCGTAACATTGGTGTACTGTGGATTACCCATTCCATTCATATATAGAGGAAACTGAGAACTGGAAAACAGCTGCATAAGAGTATAGACATAAAACTGTCCGTCGCTTATCACTTTAGTTCCCCGATATGCCTGATAAAACAAGTCCTCGCTGTTTGGATTGAGTAACGACGGCAGTAAATTAGCGGTAGCAACAAGCTTATACTGAAAGGTTCTTTTATTTTGTACTTTACCAAGTCCATCATTATCATATAGGCTTTTTACCCTCAGGCCCCCAGCGGGAGTAAGTGGCTGAACACTGCTCGGCAAAAATCTGAATATTCTTATAGTAAAGTCAACTTCGGGCGGGTAGGTAGACTGGACAGTAACCGTGTAGGTATCCTGATTGGCGATGTACATATGTGGCAAAAAGTAAGGAGCCCAGACACTGCCTATATAACTATAGATCGTTTCGTTGCTGCTGTTTTTAATCGTAACATAAATGTTCATATCCGGCTCTGGCTCCTGCGGCTCATTTTCGCCTGGGGGCTCGTATGGGTCTGCAGAGGGCACGATAGAGAATTTTGAAACGCCCGGGTAGAGAGTAAAGGATGATGTAGTGTATAAATTATTCGACGGATTAACACTATTACTAAAATTGAGTGTGTCAAAGATCGGTTTCCAACTTAGAAATGAATCAGCCGGTTCGTAGGTATAATCTGTATATCCACCCGTTGGATATGTAATCTTTTTCAATATTCCTTTTTGACAACTCTCAAAGTGGCCCCGTCGGTCCGCGCCAAACTCAAAGCCGCCCCACAGATACATTCCCCCCGGCGTCCATGCAGGGAAGAAGTTCAGATCCTGGCCCGATATCCCGTTGTAATAACCCCAATAGTCCTGCGCATAACTTAATCTTGGTGCAAGAGAATTGAAGTCATTATACTCAAATTTATATGATAGCGTATCCGGTCCCATATAATCATTGACCGAAGTAAGAAATAGCCTTTTACGTAACTCCGGGTACAGTGCCTGAATTGTAGAGCCTGACCAAACGTACTGTTTGCTATCATATGCGGTGCTGGAATTATACGAATATTGATATCCAAATTTGTATTTTTTGACTACTAGAGAATCGGTGTTTTGAATATGCAAACTGTCCAATTTCTTTTCACCGTCGATATCATCCCTCGAAGAATAGAACAATTTCACTTTGCCGCCAGGGAATTTAATCTCTTTCAATACTCTACCTGCATACACGGTAAGCTGGTAACAGGTTTTATATGGATATTCCGAATAAGAAAATTCCAAATAATTGAATAAATAAAGCGGCTTGAAAGAATAGGTTTGATTCACACCGGTGAGGTAAGTTGCACTAACTCCCTCATATTCATAATTTATTGTCTGGCCGTTTGTAAGGCGTATAGTACTTAGATACCAGGCTGTTTGGGGCGCACTGGACCCAAATTCCGATATACATTCGCCACCACCGCCGCCGGGAAGCGAAGTATTTTCTGCCACGTCACCCCCGTTTGGACCGAAAATAAAAATGTTGCCATCCGGCGTGACAATGCGAAAACTGTCAATTTCGCCATAGAGAGTTATTTGCAAATTATTATATGGCAACTGGATAATGTTCCAGTTTTTATCTAGAACAAACGATCCCGAGTATCCCGGAATAGAGTAATTAAACATATCCGGATGAGCTTCCTCCCATACACCACCGGCTCCCGCTATTTCAAGGAAATCATAAAAGCCCCAGCTTGCCGTATCATGAGTTGAGGGCCGGCAACTTTCCTGATCAGTTTCATCAGGATTGCCAATAATCGTTCTGTTGATTACACCTGCAAAGTCCATTTTCCATTGCATGCCTACACGGCTCGCGACTTCATCTACTCTCAGACCATTGGAACTATAACTTAGAGAGATCGGGATTGTGATCCCGTTAAGTTTTAAATTATAGAGAGGTACACTGTAAGAAACCGTGCCGCTAAACAGGCCAATCGGATTGTTACCAAATTTCCCAATTGCAAATGCCTCGGGCGTGGGAGGAATTACAGTTGGAAGAACATTGACGTCAGCAGGCGATTCTTGCCCAAAGATTCCCCTGACTGTAAAAAGCAACGCGAATAAAATTAAAAGTGATCGTTTCATTTTACATCATATTATTGGTTCAATGGCAATTTTACTGGGTGGATGTGGTTGGTCTCATTTTCCTTGTGATCATCTGTACATACCTTTCATAGACTTCAGTGCCTAAGATTGTTTTAAGGCGGCTATTCGCTTGAATTCTCAGGGCCTGTACCTGGTCGCTCTGCTGGACTCTTGTTAGGGTGGAATTTAAACGAACATCGCGTACCGCTGCATTGTAATCATTTTTCTCAGTTAAGAATTCTGCGATGACGCTGTCACTTAGCTGCAGCGAATCGCGCATCATTTTCTTTTGAACTGAATCAAGTTGATTTGATAATGTACTCCCTTGGCTAAAACACGAAGCCGACAAAAAGAAAAGTGCTACGTTTAGAATTACTGTTTTCATTTAGCATTTTTTTAAAAATTATAGCCAACTCTAAAAATTACCGGCTGAGTCCTCGGCACTTGCTGATAACTCAAAAAATCCCAGAGCAACTGCAACTTTGTCTTCTTAAAGAATTTACTTTTTACATTTAAAACCTTACTGGCTCCCAATAGGCCGCTTTGTTGCCAGGCGGAACGGTCCTGAAGTATACTAAGACTATTGAAAGCAGTTCTATAATTCATTTCATAACCACCACTTATCCAAAAGCCACCTTTCAACTTCCAGTCTATGTAACTTCTGAGTCCGGCACCTTCATTGGTAAATTTTATATGATTCCATCCCTGGCCCCATCCCAGCTTGTAACTAGCGCCGATACCAATGATTGATTTATTATTCAGTTTATAGCCTAAAGACAAACCAACGTCACTTATTACAGGAAAGAAATTGGTGGCCTTCTGCGTTTGAATGTTGGCACCGTACTCGAGTCGCTTCCAAAAGCTTTTTGTTTTCTGATCGTTTGGTTTAAATCCTTCGGGCATGACGTCATCACTGCTGCCCCCATCGAATTGACTTATTTTATTTTTTAACTTATCTATTTCTGATTGGGCGCTCTGCATGTTTTGACGAAATTGGTCCATCGCGCCGGGGCCGCCGGATGCGATTTGTTGCTGAATGAGCGTATTTACCTGCACCCTTGTTTGCAAACCTGCAAGATTGGCCAGTGTCGCAGGATCATTCGGGTCACTTGGAAAACGAAACAAGGACGCAATCATGCTGTTCTTCCGCATGAAGTCCTGGAACAGTTTTGTCTTACTTAATAACTCAATCGCCTTGCGCTCTGCTTTCCGCGAATCTTTGAGTAGTTCTCTATATTCTTTTATCTGTGCAGAGTAGTAGTAAACCTCTTTATTGAATTTCTTTAGTTCTTTCACCAGTCCAAGATTTTCCAATTGAACTTTCAATTGCTGTCTTCTTTCCCGGATAAACTTTTTTATCTCTTCAGCTTGCTGAAACTTTCCCTGAAGCAATTCAGTTTTAGCGAGGGCGTCTTGTACTTTTCCAGTAATACCATTCTGTTCAAGAAATTTTAATGATGTAGTCAGCGTATCAAGCTTGGGGATGTACTGTTTGGCAGCGCCGGGAATCGGAGGATTTTCTATTTTATTCTTGAGAGATTTGTATTTATTCTTGATATCGCCCAGTGCTATCTTTGCCTGCAATGAATCCTTTGTGGCAAGCATCCGGCGATATATTTTTTCCTCATGCTTCTGTAGTTTGCCGAGTGTCTTCAGAGAACTGGCTATGATCTTTTCCTGTAGTTGCTCAGCTTTTCTTTCGATGGAAGCCGACCATTTTTCGGGATCAATTTTGTCTAAGAGCGAATCAAGTCTATACTGTGAAAAGGAAAAAACTCCGGTGAGTAGGAATACAATAATCAGCAGAATTCTCAGTGTGGTCAAAGTATGTGATTGAGAATTTAAGTTAAGCGAGAGTTACATACGTTTTTGAAAAAAGTCACAAACGTCCAAAATCGGGGAACGAAAGTATCAATTGA
>JANWHX010000295.1 GCA_025450235.1 Chitinophagaceae bacterium
CCGGGGCCTTAACCTTTGGAAAGTTAATGACAGCATCAGCAATGGGTACCTCGACGCTATCGATATGGGTTACTGTTGAATCGAATTTCAGCTGGTCCAAAAAACCCGAATACGTATTTTCAAAAATATTTATGCTATCTGTTCTGCTAAGATTTATCACAGTCGGGCTGCCGTTAAAGCTATTACCCGTTATGGTATAATCAACACTTCTTGTATCCCGGTATTTAGCATAACCCCAATCCGCAGGTTGTTCTTTCCTTGCCCAAAGCCTGATCGCCTCTTTATCTTTTGAAAAAATATTAAAAGATATTTCATTATGTTGTCCGTGCTCGATAGCAATTGCAATACGGTTATCACGGAATTTGTTACCGGTAATTTTTGATTTGTAACTATAGCCACCCCAGATGCCATGATCACATTCAAATATCCTGTTGTTTGCAATCGTGTTGCTGCTGAATGTGACTTCCACTCCATTTGTCGGCGCATAAGAGAAATCGTTTCCGAACAGGACATTTTCATTACATCCACCCTTGCCTGTATCCATTGTTGTCTGACCGGCCCATAGAAAAAATCCATCTCCACCATGCGTTACCGAATTCTTATAAAAAAAATTCTGATTGCTTTGTTCATACACTAATATACCTGCGCTGTCCTGGCCCCGGTTATAAACACCATGACTATATCCTCTCACATTAAAATCAACTTTATTATAGGACACTTCATTTCTATTACACCTGTACATTCCAATGCCTATTCCTGAGTTAAACGAAAAATCATTATTGTAAATCTTTCCATCGTTACACTCCATCATCATCAAAGCATTTTGTCCGCCGGTTATTTTACAATTTAAAACAATAGCGGAATTGCAATTCCTCAGGTAGATGGCCGCACCGTATCGAAGCCATTCATCTTTCTCATTCTGATGATAACTCATCCAATCCGAAACATCTTCTTTTTCCTGCGTACTGTTAAGATGCTTCCGATAATTATAACTAAGATCACAATTATCCAGAATAAGCCTGTCCACATTCCTGGCTAGCAATGCTACTTTATAGTTCCTGGCTTTGAGATTTTTAACGACAACGTTTTTACTATTCCGTATGATGATAGCCACCCCGAAAAATTCATCCGGGCTATTCATTTGATTGCTTCCCAGTAAGATTGCACCATTAAAATCCACGATAATATTATTTCCTTCGATCAGGATCACCGGTCTATTCAGGCTGTCTACGCCATCCAATTTATAAGTCCCTGTTTTGATTTTGGTTGTTTTGCTGATTTTCATCCCTTTAACTAACAGCTTTTCCTGGGTGTTGGCATTTAGTATAAATAATATGAACGGGAAAAACGTGAGAATGCGTTTTATCATCAATTTGGATTTACCTGAACAAATTAAGCAATAATGAAAGAATAAATGAGTAAGGACAAACCGGATAACATGGAAAGAAGTTCAGCAGGCACCAAAAGAAAAAGGACCCAGAAATGAGCCCTTAACCTTAGACATTGTGTTTTTCATAAAATGGTCGGCAACGACCTTGAACTTAAAGATTTTAAAAACGGAGTGCGCCGGCCCTTTTAACACAAATACGGTGCCACTTATCGTAATTATACGTTTTTCGTTAAAAAATACTAAATGATTTGACTTAAATCAAAGGTTAGACTTGATCCTGATCTATTTTGAAGAATAGAATTCCCCATGGCCGAAATTGCCATTACTTACGGACTTATTTTCAAACAAATGTTCATATGGAACTAGCTGTGTTTTTAAATGCATAAAGCTGGCTATACAAAAGATAATTCCAAAAAAAATCCCGCACATGGCGGGATCTTATTGTAATTGGGCTTATTCTTTTAAGCATTCACCTTCCCTTTCACTTTTGCAATCACTTCTTCTGCAATTCCGGATGGCGCAGGAGCATAATGCGAAAACTCCATAGTAGAGGATGCACGACCGGAGCTTAACGAGCGCAGCTGAGTAACATACCCAAACATCTCACTTAAGGGCACTTTGGCTTTTATTACTTCAGCCCCTGCCCGGTTATCCATCCCTTCCAGCATACCACGACGACGGTTCAAGTCACCCGTTACATCTCCCATATATTGCGCCGGCGTTATCACTTCAACTCTCATGATCGGTTCTAACAATACAGGTTTTGCTTTCCTGGCTGCTTCACGGAAACCTTGTTTGGCACAAAGCTCAAATGACATCGAATCAGAGTCAACCTGGTGGAAACTTCCGTCGAACACACGGATCTTCATATTATCAACTGGATAGCTTGCTAATACACCTGTTGTCATTGCCTGCTCAAATCCTTTTTGAATAGCCGGAACGAATTCACGCGGAATAGATCCTCCAAACAGATCATTCACAAACTGGTAATGTTTATCAGGATTCTCCGTCTTCCATTCTGCATCTATAGGGCCAAGAGTGAAAACAATATCAGCGAACTTACCACGACCACCTGTTTGTTTTTTCAACGTCTCACGATGCTCAATAGTAGCCTGGAATGCTTCTTTATAAGCAACCTGTGGAGCACCCTGGTTCACTTCCACTTTAAACTCACGTCTCATACGATCAATGATGATCTCGAGGTGAAGTTCTCCCATACCAGAAAGAATCGTTTGTCCTGTTTCTTCATCCGTCTTTACACGAAGTGTAGGATCTTCTTCAACCAGTTTGGAGATAGCCATACCCATCTTATCTACGTCGGCCTGCGTCTTTGGTTCCACCGCAACAGCAATAACAGGTTCAGGAATGAACATGTTTTCCAATGTTATCGGATGGTCCTCATTACAAAGGGTATCACCCGTCTTTATTTCCTTAAACCCAACCGCGGCTCCGATATCGCCAGCCTCAATAAAATCGATCGGATTTTGTTTGTTGGCAAACATCTTCATGATACGGCTGATACGTTCTTTCTTTCCACTCCTTACATTCAAGACATACGAACCTGCGTCCAAATGACCGGAATAAACCCTGAAAAAGGCCAAACGACCCACAAACGGGTCAGTCATGATCTTAAATGCCAATGCAGCGAAAGGTTCTTTAGCATCGGGTTTGCGTATTTCATTTTGACCTGTATCGGGGTTGATGCCCTCTACCGGTGCAATATCAACTGGACTGGGCAGATACCGGCAAACTGCATCCAATGCGGTTTGTACTCCTTTATTCTTAAACGAAGAGCCACACAACATCGGCACTATAGTGAGGTCAACCGTTGCTTTGCGGATGGCTTCATGCATTTCATCTTCTGTGATGGAATCAGGGTTATCAAAGAATTTCTCCATCAGCTTATCATCATATTCGGCTACTGCTTCCACTAAGCTTGCTCTCCATTCCTTTGCCTCGTCCAGCATGTCCGCAGGCACTTCAACTTCATCAAAAGTCATTCCTTCTGTTTCCATATGCCAGATGATCCCTTTCATCTTAATCAGATCAACGACACCTGTAAAATTATCTTCGGCCCCGATCGGCAATTGCAAAGGCACGGCTTTGGAACCCAGCATTTCTTTTACCTGCTTAACCACATTCAGGAAATCGGCGCCCGCACGGTCCATTTTATTTACAAAACCAATCCGGGGAACGTTATAACGATTGGCCTGGCGCCAAACAGTTTCAGACTGCGGTTCTACTCCATCTACTGCAGAGAATAATGCGATCAATCCATCCAATACACGCATTGACCGTTCTACTTCCACTGTAAAATCAACGTGACCCGGGGTATCAATGATATTGAAATAATAGTTTTTAGTGGCGGCGTTTGCTTTTCCTTTAGTAGTAGGAAAATTCCATTGGCAACTTACGGCTGCAGAAGTAATCGTAATACCTCTTTCTTTCTCCTGCTCCATCCAGTCTGTCGTAGCAGCGCCTTCATGTACCTCACCAATTTTATGGATCATACCGGTATAACGGAGGATACGTTCCGTAGTAGTGGTCTTACCGGCATCAATATGAGCGGCGATTCCGAAATTGCGTTGAAATTTTAAGTCTGCCATGATTTATTTATTGAATTTTCAGTGATGTTATTGTTACCAGCCTCGTCCGAAATTTCAAGACCCTGCCGGCTGTGTCGCAACATTCCGTTTCTCGCCGCATACATGATTAAAGCGACCGATAACGGTAGTATTTTTTAGGGCGCAAAGGTAAGGGAAATCGGGAGAAAATTGTTGATTTAGTGCTGGTTAATTCTTCTATGCAGAATTGAAAAATTATATCCTATCAGTTTCCCAGCCTGGTTTCGTCCAACATCCTGCGGATAGTGGATTTATCAAACCAGACGCCGTTAGTAAATACTCCGTTTATAGCTCTCGTATTTCTAATATCATCCAATGGATTCTTATCCAATAACAGGAGATCGGCTTCTTTGCCGGCCTGAATTGTTCCTGTTTTATGTATTATACCAAGGTGTGTTGCCGGATTAACGGTAGCAGTTTGCAGCGCCGCGAACGGCGTCAAACCCGCCCTAACGAATGTTTCCAACTCATCATGAATTGAAAACCCGGTTACAAGAAACCATTCAGGCGAATCTGAACCCGCCATCAGGGGAACGCCGGCCTTCCATAATTCATAAGTCATTTTCTTTCGCAGGTAAACGTATCTCTCCCTGCTTTCCATTAAGGGTGCATTTTTCCAATATCTTTCCTTAATGTCCCATTTTTCTGCCAACAATTCTTTAGGGATGTAGGCATAGTCCGGCCGCTCACGGTATTGTTCGTCCGTCATACCGTCTCCAAAGCAAGAGAAAAAGAAGAAATTGGTCGGGGTAACATACACACCGGAATTCTTAACAGCTGTCACCAAAGCCGGCATCTTTGATTCATCGAGACTGGGAACAGTAGCCCAGGCATTCTTTCGCCAAATATTCATGTCTGACACACTTTGACCATGATTATAAGATGTGTCGGGTAACAGCATATCAATAAACTCATCCATGTGTTCTATCTGTTCGCCGGACTTCAAGGCAGCAGGTAACTTAACCTCCGGGCCCACATGACCTACTACTTTGATCCCTTCTTCTTTTGCAGTTCTTATTATTTCATCATATACTTCCCGTTTCACCATAAAAGTGATCTTGATTTCGTTGTACCCTTCCCTCCTGAATCGTTTAACAGCATCCGATGCTTTTTCTTTAGTATCAACTATTTCAAAGTTCTTGAAATCGGCTGGCCAGGGCCAGCGGCCAACTAATTGCGGGCTGGCAATAAACAGCTCGGGGCCCGTCCATAGCTGCTTTTCTATATTGTCCCTGGCTTCAAGATAAGATGGATGTCCCGCCATGATGCGGACAGTAGTAAGCCCATTTGCCAGCATGACTTTCAATTCGTTTGCATTAGTATTGATATGATTCCCCTGCTCAAAAAAGAAATGAGCATGCATATCAAACAGACCCGGTATCAGGTATTTACCGGTACCGTCTATTACGATAGCTTCTTTGGGAATTCTTATCTTATCCTGGCTGCCAACCTGCCCTATTTTTCCGTTTTCGATAGTCACCGTTTGACCCGCCAGGGTTTTTTCTGTGTTCATTGGTATCAGGGTCACATTCCTGATAACATATATTTTCTGTGCCAGTACAACTGAATTCAGGAAGCCGAGAAAGACAATAGAAAAAACTCTTGTCATAAAACCGGTTTTAAAAAGTAATTATCTCAGGGTTCAATCTAAATATAACTTTCATGCGGGGCCTGGTCAAACGTTATTTGATAAACGGTGGATACCTGCATAATTTTTTTAAAAATATATCCGCTGTAAATTGTTATTGAATGTGAATCATTGTAATTTCAACTCCCCTTAAATTTCTATATCGATTTATTAACTCCAAAATCTCAATGTATGCCCTCCAAAAAGAAAAAACCAGCGAAAAAGAAAGTGAAAAAAGTAGTAAGGAAGAAAGCAGCAACAAAGAAAAAGGCGGCACCGAGAAAGAAAGTGGCTAAAAAAGCCGTGAAGAAAAGAGCAGCTCCTCGAAAGAAAATAGCTAAGAAAGCTGCAAAGAAAAGAGTAGCTCCCAAAAAGAAAATAGCTAAAAAAGTTGCAAAGAAAGCCGCGCCAAAAAAAACAGCTCCCAAAAAAACAGTTCCTGTTAAGAAAGCAAAACCTGCTGCTCAACCTAAGCCGGTTGTGCGGCCAGAACCAATGCCGGTGGTTGTAGAAGAGGTGATTATCATTACCGAAGAGCCCGCGATGAATGAAGCTGAGCAAAGAAATTCATGGAG
>JANWHX010000296.1 GCA_025450235.1 Chitinophagaceae bacterium
AATGAAGCATTGCTACTTGCAAAAAGATTCACAAATACCTTATCATCTTTCTGCGCATACATATACCCGGGCATCGATGGCAACAACCTGACAACATTTGTCGGGCAACAGGAACATTCAAACCAACCGGAACGTTCACCCTCCATGTCCCGATGCTTACTACTATTTCGTATCTGCATGGCATTGGTGTAGAAAAATGATTTACCATCCAGTCCTACGCCTGAAATGAAACCATTGTATAGTATCTTTTCCAACACATCAACATATTTGGATTCGCCATGCAGTTGAAACATCCGCTGATTCCAGTAAACATTGGCAATAGCCGCACAGGTTTCGTTATAGGCAGTTGCATTAGGTAATTCATAATTATCTCCGTAACGCTCGCCGCTTCCCACAGCGCCGGCCCCGCCCTGTACATATATTTTCTTTGTCACCATATTCGTCCAGATCGTGTCAATAGCCCTCAATAATTTCTCATCCCCTGTCAATGCAGCTACATCAGCCACCGCTGCATACAAATAACCCGCCCGCACCGCATGACCAGTCGCCTCTTTTTGATCCACGACAGGAATATGATCCTGCCAGTAAGCGCCGCTCTTCCAGGGATCTCTGCTCTTTGCATCATAACCATTAAAATGGCCCCGTTCTTCAATAAAATATTTTGCCGTTTCCAAATATTCTTTCTTCCCGGTGATACGATACAGTTTAACCAGCCCCATTTCAATCACTTGATGACCGGGAGCTACATGTTTTTTATCAGGACCAAAAACAGAACAAACAAGATTTGCATTCTTCAAAGCAATGTCCAGCAGATTTCTTTTACCTGTTGCCTGAAAATGAGCCGCCGCCGCTTCATACAAATGCCCCGCATTATATAATTCATGGCTCAACTCTCTTTCATGCTGCCATCTTTCCATTCCCGCCCATTGATGCGGATGTAAAGGATCAATTGTTCGCGCAGTATACAAGTAGCCGTCTGGTTCTTGCGCTTTCCCGACTATAGTGATCAATGAATCAATATATGTTTCCAGTTTCTTATCAGGAAAAAGACTTAAAGAGAAAGATGCGCCCTCAATGGTTTTATAAATGTCTGTATCATCAAATGGGTAGGTAGTGCAAAATTTGCCGCTATGCTCGGCAGCCATTACAAAATTTTTTATCCGTCCTGTTTTATCACAGCGCTCAAACGATGCAGGAATAGTAACCGTGTGGTTAGTTCGAATGCGTGGTAACCAAAAATTATCGGTGAGTTTTACGCTGGTAAATGGAACCGCGCGAAAAGCATAGTCTTTATTCTGCGCAGAAAGGTGTTGCACCAGGCAAAGAGATATTGATGCATACAAAATGATTTTCTTCATTACGATATGATTTTTATGGCAAGCTACAGAATTACTATCATCGTTCGTTCCCGCCTTCGGCGGTACACCTCGGGGTTCTGTAATCCTGCTGAGATATGTTGAACCCCTCCGGGGTTCTGAAAATATTTCGCTCATTTGTTCCCCGGATTGTATCCGGGGCTGCCTCACCACCGACGACTCAAGACTCCAGTACAGACAGCGCATGCCCTGTTTCTAACGACTATCGAGTCACGACTCACCACTCACCACTCACCACTATCGACTATCGACTCCCCACTTCCGACTCCCAACTCATCACTCACCACTCCCGACTATCGACTATCGAATCCCGACTCACCACTCCCGACTATCGACTATCGACTCTCTCTCCTCTCCCTCACATCCTCTCACTATTAATCTCCACCGCATACACATTCTCTATCCCTTCAAAATTTGCCCGGAAGATCACCCATTTGCCATCAGGACTAAAATGCACATTCGGTTCCAGTTTATATCCATGATGCTTCATATTCACCAGCTTCGTAGAAACAAAATGATCTCCTTCCGGTTTAAATAAATAGATCCATCGTGCGTCCGGCGCTTTGGCAACCTGGCCTGGATCGCCACCATCTCCGCAAAACCATTTCTGGTCCGGAGAAATATTAAAATGAATGGACCATTCGTTTCGTTGTAATGAGTATTTGACCTCTTTACCAGTTTTGATATCAGCACCCGCAACAAAGAACGTCACGCTCCGCGGCTGTTGCAGATCGAACCAGATCGTCTTACCGTCAGGACCTATCCATTCATGTCCTGCAATTTCCATGTCCATAGTTCTTTTATGCATCAGGTTCACTTGCTTTGTATTGATATCAATTGTCCATATCCGGTTCACTTTGTGCCAGGGACCTTCATGACAGAACATTAACAAGGCAGGATCTGTAGGTGAAAATTGTACATGGTTCAGCCACGCGCTGTCGCTAAACAGTTTATTAAGTCGCTTGTTCTTAATATCTATTGTAAATAAAGTCCGGGGCAGTTTGGCTTCGTAAATAATATTAAAATAACTTGATTTGTCAGGGTATTTCTTAAAAAGTTCTTTTTCTTCGTCGCTTGATTTTGCCCCGCCGAGCAAAGTGCCATCCGCGTTGACAGTCGTGATATTGGCTTTGAAATCATCCGGAAACACATAAACCAATTGTTCCTTCTTCGTTTTTGAATCAACGCTGAAAACACTGTCCTTGATCTGGAAATAGATCACACCACTTTTATTATGAACGATCTCGCCATTCATGGGCGATGCCTGGTGAGTCAACTGTTCTGATTTTAGCGTGGCGAGATCGAGCAGCCAGAGCTGTTTGTTCCGGGAATTAGTGCTATAAGTCTCCTGTTTTTGTACCGCGCTTACATCATTTTTGCTGCTGCTGTAAAAAACCATTTTATTACCGATAAAAGGATTGTTGTGAAAATAAAAGCTGAGGCTGCTGTTACCTTCAATTCGTGAAAGGCGAACTACTTTATGTTTGGTATCCTTATCAATCCATTCATCCGGCATCTTTTGTCCGCCGGTTTCCATGACGGGTTGCGCAAAAACTATTCTGGATGAAAGGCTGAGACATATGATTAGCAGGCAATTGAATACCCGGGAAGATATTTTTTTCATATCAGGCAATCTTTAAGCTATAAAGTACGGATATAGTAACCTTTTGGGTGTCCTGTACAATCCTGTTGTGCAGGGGTTGCCAACTTTGTTTTGGGATTTGGTAAATAGCAGCGATTAATTGAAGATTAGCAACCCTTTTCTCAAAGAGATTACCCGATTTTGTTATTCCGCATAAACTTCCTCCAATTGGCGGGTCAGGTATCTAAAAGACAACGGCATATCATTTACGGGATTATTGGTATTTCCTTCAATAAATATATAACCGTTGTATTTTGCCTTTCGCAGGGCTCTTAAATAAGGTTTGAAATCATCGCCCTCTACTCCCGGCAGTGACCGCTTTTGTTTTTCTGCAATTTCACAGTAAACTAAAATATCTGCCGCATCAATAATACTTTGCGGGGATTCACTTTCCCTCATCATATGAAAGATATCTGCATTCAACTTAAAATTTGGATGATTGACGACCCTCACCACTTCAGCAGCTGATTTAAGTGTTATAAGGAAATTCGTTTCTGTGGCCTCAAGGCTTTCGAGTGCAATCATAATTTTATACTTCGCGGCAACAGTAGCCAGCTTACGGCACAGCAATGAGAAATCCGCCTGTGCTTTTTGTGCGTCATACCCTTCAGGAATACGCCTGGCACCACCACTCCCTAAAATAATAAAAGGTATCCCCGCTATTTTTGCTCTTGAAAAAACAGTATCTGCATAACCCAACACGCGGTTCTCATCTACATCAGGCCCTGCAATTTTTATTCTGCCAGGAAAGAAAATGTTGCATAAGAATACCTTGCATTTTGCTTTTTTTACCCGTACCAGGTTTTGTTGAAATTGCTCCTCCGTTAATGACGGAGACAACATGTTGCCCACCGATTCGCCAAGCATACGAAATCCCGATGCATATATAAGGCTATCCTGTTCTATCGGTGCTATAATACCCAACCGGGGAATCAATTTTCTGCCGGGCACAAAGCCAAATAAAAGAAAAAGAAATAGTGCAAAAAGTATGATTCCAATTCTTGATCTCATATCTGCTATTCAATAAACTATAATTATCATTTACCATTCCAACTTTAATAATGAAACTCCCTGTCTCGGCAACCAAACAGTCATATGTGTTTCGCCGTTTGATACGCCCGCTGTGACAGGCTTTCCTTTCATGGCTAGTAGTCCCGATTTTTCAAGTTGTGCTATCTGTGCTGGCGTTGGATTCGGCGGGGAGCCCATTTTTTTCCATGCCGAATATGAATTGCTGTGTTCGTTGTCTATCCTGTACTCAGTGAAGCGGATCTTTTTCGCTGGCAATCCTTCAACTGTCAAACTGATTCTTTCGCCATCGTCCTGCTTATCTTCATCATGATAATTCCATAACATGATAGTCGCTGATCGTTTATCCTTCGCTGCTATCGCTCCAACATCTGGCTGACTTCTTACACTTGAATCCGTAAATGTTTTCAAATCATACATACGGTTACCATTAACTGCGACCCGTTTTCCTTTCATCATTCCAAACATGCGAAATACATTCAACACAGGTTTGTCAACACCATTAGTTGCCAGATCACGAAAGCCTGCAAACCATGGTTGGTTCTCAAATTCAAACGACCATGATACAGCGCCGATAAGATTTACATCAAAAGAATCAGCTAATAAATATTTGCGGGCAAATGTTGCTGCTGTATAACTCGAATACATGGTTCCATTGCGATACGCATTCTCAGGATTCGTACTCATGCCACAGGCGGCGCAACCTTCCGGATCAGACTCGCCAATCACCAATGGAATATTTTTCAACGAAGGAAATTCATTCACTGTCTGCATTGCATCTCTTATGTTCCGCATTTGAGTACCTGCATTCATGACCACAGTTCCATTTACTACTCTTGGCTGTCCTTTTGCATGAAATAAAACCATTTGAAGCGGTGAACCGATCTTACCAGTTGCATAATTGGTATCACTGAGACAATGCTGAATAAATGTTCGCAAAAATTTTGAACCGCCGCCTGTGATATTGCATCCGCCGATCCTTGCAGTGGGCAAGGCTTTCAGTAAACCATCTGCCGCATAATCATACATCTTGCAATATTCTTCTACCGTTCCCTGCCAATATGGAATATTCGGTTCATTCCAAACTTCCCACCACCAGCTTTCCACTTCTTTCTTTCCATATCTTGCAACACAATGTTTTGCCCATTGATATACCAACTCTCTCCATTTATTATAATCGTTCGGAGGATAGGCCCATCCAGTAAAAACTTCTTTGTAAGGAGCACCCGGCCTCCAGTTATGTTTGTATGGTTGAGGTTTGGATGACAATGCCTCGGGCATAAAACCAATTTGCGCCAATGGCTTCATACCTCTTTTTATGTACACATCAAAAATGCTATCTACGATCGTCCAGTCATAAATTGGCTTACCATTCTTATCTTCCGTATAAGCATTGGTAGATCCCCATTTCAGCGCCGGTGTGCCATCGCCTGTCGTTAATAGATTATGTGTACGAACAAAAACCGGGACTGGACTTAATGCAGCGATCTCTGACAATAGTTTTTTTCCGTCTTTCATATACGTATAATTCGGTTCATCATAACCGAACCATGCCCAGATCGGTGTCATTTCTCCCACCTCTTTTTTTAAATCAACGTTGATTATGGGTGGCTGTGCGATGATTTGTGATAAGGACAGCAGGGACAGTATAATTGTAAATAGCTTCATTGCTGGTATTTAAAATGAAATGCTCGTTAATTTCTTAAGATGAGTGTTCTTGAAATTCTTGCTTTCCGTCATGCTGAATTCTTCCACATTATTCAAAACAATAGTTTTTACACCGGGAACAGTTTGAGCACTTACCCTGAAGAGGTCAGCCTGTTTGACATCAACCATCACAATGGCGGGTCGTACTTCATTTCCCAAATAACTAACTTCCACATTGTTCAATTTAATTCTTTTTGCGTGACGAATATAAAAACCATAGGCCGGCATGATTCCCATCTTCGCCGGTTCCGGGTAATCTTTTTCATTTTCGGCAACGAGGGAGGGGATCTTTGAAAAAGAAGAATCCATTTGCCGATAATAAATGCGGATATTGTTCAATTGCACGTCTTCAATGATCTTGCCGGGTACACCGCTGATAATAGAAGCGAAATGTGAGTCGGCATTATATACAATAATATTATTGATCAGGATTCTTCTTAAGGCTCCGGCTGTTGAATCACCTGGTGGCGTCCGCATCCTTGACCCGAGACGAAGAAAAATGGGCGAATTGACAATATCCTTCATCGTGATATTTGAGATCGTAACATCTTCCAACAGTCCTCCATCAACTGTTTCCAGTGCCAGGCCGCGGCAAAATTCAAATACACAATTGGAAATAGTAATGTTTTTAAAGCCTCCATTGGATTCGGTTCCAAACTTTATTCTCCCGGTTGGGCCTTCCCTGTCGGGAACCCTGTTCCATTCCTTTCGCTGGTAGGTACCGTTATAGAATGTACCCAGGTCGTACCCGCTTACCTGGCAGTTAGTGATCGTTACATTCTGTGTTGCTTTTGGGTGGCCAAGGGCATAAGAACTCTTCAAACAAATAGCATCGTCCCAGGGAGAATTGATGGTACAATTAGATACACGGACATTCGAACAACAATCTATATCAATGCCATCCCGGTTGGTGTCCATTTTTAAATTATCAATAGTGAAATTGTCAACCCCTGTGGCGAGTATACCAAAATGTCCGCCATTGAGGATGGTGAAATCGCGAAGGATAACATTGCGACAAAGTTTTAAGGCAATGGCCTTATTGCCCCAGGGCCTTCTGGCAGAAGCTCCTCTTCGTAATCCTTTGCCATTGATAATACCGGTACCTGTAATTGAAATATCCTGTAAACTCTCTCCCCAGATCAGGCTATTGTGCCAATGGCTGTGGCCAAAATCCTGGTATTGATCATGCGCATTGGGCTCCGCATCGTCATATTTTCCATTGGCCGCAGAATCCGCTGCTAACAATACAGAGCCAGCATCGAGAAAAAGTGAAATATGACTTTCTAACCGGATAGAATAACTAAGATATGTGCCCGGGGGAAAATAAACCGTTCCGCCCCCTGCCTTGGAGGCTGCATCTATTGCATCGTTAATCGCTTTTGTGTCAAGCGCTATGCCATCGCCTTTTGCCCCAAAATCCCTGATATTATAGAATATATTATTTGCTGATGCTTCTATTGACCCAATGACAAAAAGGATCAGGAGATAATATTTAAAATGTTGGTAGTGCATTATTAAATTTTATGGGTGCGGCTGCCCCGAACGTTCGGGGCTACTATCATCGCCTGCTCTCGCCATCTGCAGGACACTTCAGGGTTCTGCAGAACAATGTTGAACCCTTCCGGGGTTCTGAAAACACCTCATGCATTTATTCCCCGGATTTCATCCGGGGCTAATCACATTCAGCCCCTTCGGGGCTGTAGAGACAGGCCATGCCCTGTCTCTATCGACTCGCAACTCACGATCCACCACTCACCACTCACGCCTCACGACTCTCGACCCACCACTCACCACTCACGACTTACAACTTACGACTCACCACTCACGACTATCGACTATCGACTCCCGACTTCTCTCAATTCCCATCCGGCTTCACCGAACTCACCAAAGAACTTTGCGGCCAATAGAATTTTTCCAGTGCCAGTGGCTTCGCCGGGTCATAGGATGCTATATCTTTCCTGATAAATTTCGCCAACGGGAGTTTTTGATCCCTGATGCTTTTTACAATACACCTAGCCAACTCATAAGCCCCATACGGACTGAAATGTGTATTATCTTTTAATTCTTCTTTTTGATTCGGAAATGTATTGGCAGGATAATGCACAAATGCTTTAATAGATTTGCCGGTACCCCAGGCTTCATATAAAATCTGACTCATCGCATTCAAATCAATTAAAGTTACATTTTCTTCTTTTGCCGTTTGGCGCATTGCTTCCGGGTAATCCAATAAAGTATTTATTATGTGACCCATTGAGTCAAAATTTCGCCGGTGCATGGAAGTAACCAATACAGGAATTACATTTCTTTTTTTGGCCTCCCCGATCCATTCTTTAAGTGTTTCTTTATAAGTAGTAAACGGATCCAAATGACTGCTTCCGGCTTTCTGATCATTATGGGCAAACTCAATGAACAAATAATCCCCGGGTTTTGCCAGGCTCCATATTTTCTCCAGTCTTCTCTCTCCTTTGAATGCCCTTAATGTTTCTCCCGATTCTGCATAATTGGCTACCACAACTTTTGAAGGAATTAGAAACCGCGGAAACATTTGTCCCCATGCCGCCCATGGTTCCCGGTCCTGGTCAACAACGGTAGAATTACCTGCCAGAAAGATGGTGGTGGCTGTTTTATTTGCTGTTATTTCTACTGCGCATAGTTTGGGCAATGAATCATTGAATTCAATCGTTAACATGTTATCCCAATGGAGATATGTTACTTCTCTTGGTTTAAGTCTTACTTTACTAATTTCATTGCCCTGCACATCCCTTATCAAACTGTCTTTTACGTGAACAGTAAACGTTTCTGTCACTATCTTTCCGCTTGTTGTACGGATATTTTCCAGCATGAGTCTTCTGCATTCGGTTCTTACGGTTGTTGCAGATGCTCCTTTGCTATCCCCCAGAATTAATTTCACGTCATAGTTGCCATCCGGAAGTTTGACAGAAAAATAAAATGGCTTCCTGCTGGTAATGTAGTCGCCCCTCAACGCATCTCCACCACGGTCAACTGATTCAACCGCTGATCCCTGGTCAAATCCATAACCGGTTTGATAACTGAATTTAGTGTCGGGAGTTATTTGAATATAGCCGGCAGCAACTTTACCGGAACCAAAGTCAAATTTGAATGATGTTGTTTGCGCATTCAAATAACAGGACAACAACGATAGTATGGCTGATATAAATATTGTCTTCATTATTTGACCGATAATTCGTATCGCTTACCTTTTTGGGTAGTATCTGAACTTAAAAAATACTCTGTCCCGCCTTGCTTTACTACCGCGATGTCAACAGTCTTTCTGCCCGTTTTTATAATTACCGGGTACGGCATCATCAAACTGCATCTTCCCCCGACCCTTGAAGTAATAAATCCTTTTGTCAGCTTTCCGTCCTTCCACCACATTTCTATTTCGAAATTCCCTCTTGCTACCAATCCTTTTACATGACCTTCCTTCCATGCAGCCGGTAAAGCAGGTAATAATTGAATTTCGTTAAGTTGACTCTGCACCAGCATTTCAGCAACACCGGCCGTGGCACCAAAATTTCCGTCTATCTGGAAAGGAGGATGTGCGTCAAACAGGTTTGGATAGACCCCGCCACCACCGGTATAGACTTCCGTGCTATACTCTTTTGTCAACCGCAATAAATTTCTGTATAAAGTATATGCATGATCCCCATCCAGCAATCTTGCCCAAAAATTTATTTTCCAGGCAATGCTCCACCCGGTACCGTCATCGCCTCTTATTTCCAATGTTTTGGTTACTGCATCTGCATATTTCTTGTCAATCAACGGTGAAATTTGCCTGCCGGGATGTAACCCAAATGCATGTGATACATGCCGGTGATGCGGTTCATCATCTTCCCAGTCATCATACCACTCAACTAAATTTCCTTTCTTTCCAATCTTCAATGGATTTAACCTGCTTCTTTTTTCTTTGAGTAGTGTTGCAAAATCTTTATCAATACCCAGTACCTCCGTTGCTTCAATGATATTGGTGAAAAGATCCCAGATAATTTCCATATCCATTGCCGAAGCGATGGTAACCGTTCCTTTAAAACCATTCGGATGCAGGTAAACGTTCTCCGGAGACGTCGATGGGGCCGTCACTAATACTCCATCTTTTTCGACTAACCAATCCAAACAAAACTCCGCCGCAGCTTTCATTAATGGATACGCGATTTCTTTTAAATATTTCTTATCGGCAGTAAAACGATAATGCTCATACAAATGCTGGCTCAGCCAGGGGCTGCCCAAACTCCAGTTGGCCCACTTGGGATCCCCATTTCCTTCACCCACCGGGTTCGTCTGTGCCCATATATCTGAATTATGATGTACGGCCCAGCCTTTCATGTTGTAATAATTCTTCGCTGTAGACGTTCCGTTTTTTGCCATACGCCTGATATGTTCTATCAATGGCAAACTCATTTCGCCAAGATTGGTTTGTTCTGCCAGCCAGTAATTCATCTGCAGGTTAATATTGGTCGTATAGTTGCTTCGCCAGGATGGGCGAATGAGATGATTCCAGATCCCCTGCAAATTGGCGGGCACACCGCCAGGACGGGAAGAAGAAATAAGCAGGTAGCGGCCAAACTGAAAAAATAATTCTTCCAATTCAAAATCAGGGGCGCCTTTTTGATAGTTGGCTAATCTTTCATTGATCGGAAGATTTGGAGCAACAGCATTGTTTAATGAAAGCGATACCCGGTTAAAATATTTCTGGTAATCTTTTATATGCGCCGATAAAAGCTGTGTATAATTCTTTTTCATAGCAGCCATCTGTCCTAAAATAGCCAGCATTTGTTCATCTTTTCCGTCTTTGTCGGGGCATTTATCATATCCATTAAAACTAGTGGCAGCTGAAACATAGAGAATAACTTCGGTTGCACCAGCAACGATAATTGATGAATCAGTATTGCTGATAACTCCATCCGGAGAAACGGCGTCTATCCTGAATTGAAAACGCATACCATCACAATCAGCATTGTCAGTATAGAGCAATGGTTTTGGATTTCTTCTTTCATCATTGGTGATCCGTGCTTTGCCTTTCAATACTAATGACTTTAACGGCGTTACGAACTTCAGGTATTGCAGCTCATGGTGTGCATCGACTGTAAAATTCAAAGCCTTTGCCTTGCTGGCCCTAAGTTTTATAACGATCACCTGGTCCGGGGCAGAAGAAAAAATCTCTCTTGAATAATTTACCCCGTTTACGGTAAACTTTGTTATCGCTACTGCATTTGTAATATTCAGTTCACGTGTATAATTGGTAACGTCTCCATTCAACTGCTGGTTAATGATAATATCGCCAAGTGGCTGGTACATTTCGGTATCCGGGCCCTGCATTTTGCGGAGTAAACGAATAGCCTGTGCAATACTATCCTTAAATAAGGCTTCGCGAACGGGTTGTAAATATTTTGGCGATTCAGGATTGGGATTGAGTTCAACAGGTCCTCCTGTCCATAAAGTTTGCTCATTCAATTGAATCAATTCTGTACCGGGGCGGCCAAATATCATTGCTCCCAGACGCCCATTGCCAATGGGTAATGCCTCGTTCCAGTCCTTAGCCGGTTGCTTATACCAAAGCCTGTATTCTTTTTGCTGGCTGAATACTGCAGAGGCGCAGGCTACAAAAAAGAATGAACAAAAGAACATTTTGGCCGTAACCATGTTATTTCTCCTTTAACTGGATCGAACTGTCATTCATTTCAAATGTGTGACCCTTTAATAAATTAATGATTTCGGCTCCCGCAAGCAGAACGGGCCCATACCCATGTGCTGCAAAAACATTTATGGGACGATAATAATAAAAAGCCGGATCAAAGGCCATCCCTGTTCCCACACAAGTGCCTTCCACCTGCCCTACATTGTTGACTTTTGTTGCCACCGCATTCCATGCCAGTAAACACATCGGCCCATACGCTTTTGCATCCAGCCATTTTTTATTGATCGCTTTCGCAATACAATATGTATAGATGGCAGTAGCGGAGGTTTCCAGGTATGAATCATTTTTATCCAGCAACTGGTGCCAGAATCCTTTATCAGTTTGATAAAACGCCAATCCTTTAGCCTGTGCCTGGAATTGATTCAGGACCTTAGCATATCCGGGGTGGTTTCCTGGTAAAACGTCAAGTAATTCCGTCATTGCCAGCAATGCCCATCCATTGGCTCTTGCCCAGTGAAATTCAGGATGCGGATTCATCGCTTCCACCCATCCATGCATGTAAAGGTTTATATCTTTATTAAACATTCTATCTGAAAACTGGACCACCTGCTTTACTGCATCGTCAAAATATTTTACTTCACCTGTTAATTTTCCCATTTGTGCCAAAGCCGGTACACTCATATAGAGATCATCCAGCCATAACGTATTTTTTTGCGGACGGTTCCTGGCGAGGGTGCCGTCAGTTAGTCGCTGCTGCCCTGTCGAAATGAAATTTATGTATGTGTCTATCATTATCCGGAGCGCTGAAGATCCTCCCGCCCGAAGTGTTTTGACCGCAGCTGCACACATTGCTCCACAATCATCCAGAGCTTTCGGTTCAATGACTGCCCTTAATGGATTGGAGTTCTTCGGTGTTTTTTGATATAAAGAACGGAAAGCAGGAACAGCATGGGCGATCAATTCCAGGCGTTTCTTTGAGTAATCCGAATATCTTTTGTCTCCAGTCGCGTCTGCCACGGCTAACATAGCTCCATAGGTCACACCCCATTCATAACTTGTCAGACGAAAATCACCCGGCTTCAATACGGTGTTTGTATCCGGATCGGCGACATTCGATACGACGGCTTTGGTAACCCGGTTAATAAAAACAGGCGGCGTCGTGGAATCCAGGTAATGAAAAACTCTGTCGAGTATTCTTTTGACACTTGTTTCGACGGGAATAACATAAGGCACAAGATAATCAGGCTGCAGGGCATGTAAAGGAACCGTCACATCATTTCCCCGCTGCTGTGAAAGTGCAAAAGAAGTTCCCGCGTAAGCAGCAATAGCAAGACAGATAGATCTTTTCATATTGCAAAGTAAATTTTTCTTATAAATAACATCCATCCTAAATGAAAAAGATCCCGCCTGCTTGCGGGATTCTTTTTCTAAAATGAACGATTGCTTGCGGAAAAAGTTAAGTCCGGAAGCCAGCAAGACCGAAAGAATGATGCTATTTAATCGAAGGCTCTTTCGGACTTCCGGACTTTCCAACTTCCGGTCTATAATTTAATACCCCGGGTTTTGCATTGCTTGTTTTTGTGCTGCTGTTAAAGCTGCTCCGCTCGCTTGTATACCATCAAGAAATGTTTGCGGTATTGGGCGTAAAAGATGCTTATCTGCAACATTAGTTGCGGCTTCAACATTAAATGCCTTAGCTCTTGAAACTAATGTTTTCGTTCTGGACAAATCGGCCCAGCGGTGATATTCTCCCATTAATTCCCGGGAACGTTCATCCAACACAAGACACAACATTTTATCATAAATAGTAGATAAACCTAAAGTATTAATAACAAATTGATCTTGTGCAGGTAAATTATTAAAATCAGTAATAGCCAGGCTTGCGGAGGCTGCCGTGGTTGTTGGGATATTATTTGATTCGTAATATGAATTTCCAGGATAAAATGAATTCGAAACACCTGCTGGTTGAAGAGACGCAGACAGTAAAGTATTACCTCCATCATTGTAAGCAGCCCTGTTTTCCCCGTTAACGAATTGTCCACGGGTACGAACTGCGTTAATATAAGGCAAGGCATCAGCATAACTACCTGTTCCAGCTTTAGCCAGCCTTATCTTTGCTTCGGCAGCCAATAAATAAGTCTCTGCTGAACGGGCTAAAATAAAATCTCTGTGACCCTGAACATCATTTAAAGCATTTCTTGAACCATCCAGGTGTTTACTTAAAGATGGGAAAGCTTGATAAGCGGTTGTTAAATCAGTGTTCAATGCCCCGTCTGTTGTTCTGCCATTAGGATAAGCTACATAAGTAGTCGGTATTGGTTTCCCCGTACCATTAACGTCATTGACAAGAGAATATGTAGTGCCTATTGTGCCTTTACTAATTTTTGATAATGGAAATCGTGTATCACCTGGCTGATCAATTACAAACATAATTCCAAGATCCCCTTTAACATTTGGAGCAGTAGTTGTTCCATTTACAGCGCTTTTAGTTCTAAAGGATTTCCAAAATCTTGAATCATTAACCAAATCATATAAACGGTAGTCATAGTAAGTGGTTGCTAATCTGCTAAAAGGCCTGTCGCCGGTCAGATCACGGGCCATTTGGTCCTGGATATCATATCTGGAAACAAAATACAAATGTTGGGTATTTCCCGTACCAAGATTGGTAGTTACATCATTGGTTAACTGAGCAGAAAGGATTACTTCCGGCAACGTTTCATTTGCTGAATTGATACCCGTAAAATTCCATATACTTTTAAAATCGGAAGCTAATGGGTGTCTTGAGATTATTCCATCACAAAGAGTAACAGCAGCCGCTAAGTCTGCAGCTATAGTAGAAGAGTTCCATGAACTGTTTATCTCACTTGACCTATATAAATATGCTTTTGCTAAGAAATGTGAAGCAGCATCTTTCGTAATACGATAAGGGCCTCCTGAAGTTGGTAGCAGATTAGATGCCTGTTGCAAATCCTTAACTATTTGATCGTATACATCTTTTGGATCTTGTCTTGTAAATTCCAATTCAACTGTTGTTGATGGTGATAACTTAAGCGGTACAGCACCAAATTGACTTACTAATCTTAAATAGCAATATGCCCGCATAAAATATCCTTCTCCTAAAGCTGTCTTCTTAATAGCATCGGATGTGGAAGTACTATTTGTAGCGTTTTGAATTAACAAATTAGCATCGCCGATTCCAATATATAGGGCATCCCATTGATTATTGGCCCCTTGCAAATTACCACTGGTAGCAAGTGCGGGATTAAAAGTTGGATCATAATTGTTCCAGGGTGAATTGGATGGATCCCCACCGATATGAAATTCATCCGTTCCATAATTAGTAGCACAATAATACCATTCCCCGTTTGTCGGAACCTCAAAAACCTGGTAATACGTACCCACCGCCAATTGTTGTATGCCAGGATCAGTTTTATAAAACTCATTACCTACTGCCGTTGTAAGTTCTTCGTCCAAAAAAGTCTTTTTGCAAGACGGAGTAGTAAAAAGTACTGCCCCAACAATGATCAGTTTGTAAAAGTTATTATACTTATTCATATAATTCGATTAATTATTATTAAAATGATGCATTGATTCCAAGTGTATAACCCCTGTTCCAGGTTGGGCCTACGACATCCATATCGCGGAATTTAATCTGGGAGTAGAGCATCCCGGGGTTTTGCACCTGGGCATAAATTCTTAAGCTAGTTAACCCCAATTTAGCCATGCTATTAAAATTATATCCCAACGATATGTTTCGGATTTTAATAAATGAAGCATTCAAATAACCTAATGACGCATAATAAGGATCGAGTGGCGCACCACCCGCATTGAAGATGGGCTTTTGAAATTCAGCATTTATATTATTTTCATTATAATAGTTAACCTCCCTGGTAACATAGCGTGCCGGTTCTGTTTCACCTCCGTAATTATACATATAGTGCAATCGTCCGTATAAAAAGATAGAAAAGTCTAATCGTTTATAGGAAACAGTATTTGTCATACCAACTATCCAACGAGGCCTGGTCCATCCAATTATCTGACGATCATTATTTCCATCAATTTTATGATCCCCGTTAACGTCTTCAACCCTTACATTACCAGGAGAAAAAGCATTACCATTGGCGTTAAATGCCTGCATTTCACCTGCATCTTTCGATTGCCATAATCCGAGGGCCTTGTAACCATAAATTACACCAATTGGCTGATCAATAAACCAGGAATTACTTATATCATTTTGTTTCCCGTTGGATAATGTTACAATATGTTCTTTTTGCCAAGCAGCAGTCGTTGTAGTAGTCCATGTTAGATCTTTCTGCTTAATATTCACTGTTGTTAGCGAAATATCAACTCCATTGTTTGCTGTTTCACCGATATTAGCAAAAGTGGTGTTGAAACCTGTAACAGTTGGAATAGATCTCTGCAGTAATAGATCTGAAGTGTTTGAAGTATACACATCCACACTTCCGGAAATTCTGTTTTTGAATAAGCTGAAATCAACTCCGACGTTATATTGAGTCGTTTTTTACCACCCCAGTTCCTGGTTTGCCAAAACTGAATTTGGTATTGAACCTGCAGCGCTGGAAGTATAAAAAGGATAAAAGAGAGAAGTTACTGGACCTTGTGTTGCATAAGGTGCAATAGCTGAGTTACCTGTTTGACCGGCACCAATTCTTAATTTTAAATCATTGATCCAACCCAAACCATTCATGAATCCTTCTTTGCTAATTCTCCAGGCTACTGCAGCTGAAGGAAACCATGAATATTTATGTCCTTCTGCAAGAACAGAAGAACCATCCTGGCGGGCTGAAACAGTTAATAAATATTTATCCTTAAAGCTGTAGTTAAGTCTTGCCATGTAAGAGGCGAGCTGTTGTTCGATGATATTAGATGATGTGCTTAGTGAGCCGGTTACAGTACCACTGGTTAATGCATTCCATAATTGAGAAGACAAGGGAACACCAAGGCCAGTTGAATTACTTGTTTCCTGTGTATAACCTGTTGCGCTTGCTAATAAAGTTACTCCAAAAGTATGTTGACCGACGGTCCTGTCGTAATAAAGCAAATTATCTAATGTGTAGGAATAGGTACTGGTTTTGGTGAGTGAAGCATAGCTACTGCTACCACCATTAGCCACTGAGTTCTTATCTATATAAACTCCATCGCGATAATAAGACAGGTCCGGACCAAAGTTCAGGCGATACTTCAATCCTTTTAATACAGGGGCAATTGAACCAAAATCTACCTGGGCATATAAACTTCCAAAAGCTCTAAGTGTTACTCTTTCATCAATATTATATTTCCATTCATCAACAACGGTCTTTATAGAATTGTCACCTCCCGGAAATGAGATCCTGTTACCGGCAGAATCAAAAGCCACCGCAAAAGGGAAATTCGCTCTTGCGGATTCATATAATCCGCCTTGCGGATTGCCGACAGTCGATACCCCGATGTTGGATTGCCCATATTGTTGCGTACCATAACTAAAGTTTAAATTAGCCCCAAAAGAAAGCCATTTAGTAGCAGAAATATCTATGTTAGACCTTGCAGTATATCTTTCAAATGACTGTCCTTTTATGGTTCCTTTATTATTCAAATAACCGAAAGAACCATACGCTTTAATTTTATCTGTTCCACCACTTACACTGAGTATATTATCAGTAGTCATAGATTGTTGGGTAACCATACCTCTCCAATCTGTGGTCGCCACTTTAGATCCATCCCAGGTTCCAGAAGCCCATCCCTGGGCTATATTAGCCCAGGCATATTTATCAGCAGTTTGGCTAAAATAAACTTTGTCCCTGTTTATATCCGGTTGGTCTCCCCGGGGATAAGTGCTGATACCAGTTGTCGGATTTAACCCTGCATAATAATATGCCCAACGACGAAAAGTAATAAATTCACTGGCATTAAACATTTCTGTATTATCAACTAATTCATCAAGCGTAAAAGAACTATTGAAGCTTAATGTCACTTTCCCTGCTTTCGCCTGTTTTGTAGTAATGATAACAACTCCGTTGGCGCCACGAGAACCGTAAATAGCAGTGGCAGAAGCATCTTTCAGGACATCAATTGATTCAATATCCTGGGGATTGATATTATCAATGCTGCCAGTTATTAATGGAATTCCATCAACTACAAATAATGGTGTATTTGATGCAGTCAAAGAACGTACACCGCGAATGTTAATAGAGGGAATAGTACCGGGGCGTTCATTTGAACCTATATCAACACCTGCAACTTTACCCTGCATGGCCTGCAATGCATTGTCAACCGGACGGGACTTGATATCCTTCTGATTGATACCCCCTATTGCGCCGGTTACATCCTTTCTTTTAACTGTTGTGTAACCAATAACTACAACATCCTGTAATGATGAAGCAATGCTTGTAGTGTGTACGATCACTTCCTCTTTGTTATTTATAGCAACTTCCATTTGAGTATATCCAACTGATGTGATAACCAGCGTTGCAGTTCCTGATGGGGCCATCAATGAATAAGAGCCATCAGCAATAGTTGAAGTAGCAATGGTGGTACCTTTTACCTGTACCGTGGCTCCTTCTACGGGCTTGCCGTTTTCATCAAATACTTTACCGGATACTTTAAAAGAAGTTTGAGAAAATGAAGAAAGTGAAAGAAAAAACAGAAGTGTGAACATGAAAACACTTCTGCAAATAGCAGTTAGTTTTAACATATAGCAGCAGTTTTATGTTTGAAAAATCAAGAATTAAAATAGTTTGAAACGATCCTATTTTA
>JANWHX010000297.1 GCA_025450235.1 Chitinophagaceae bacterium
GACCTGCCTGAAGACATCAAGGTCGATGTGATGTTCGATTCGTCGAAATATATCAAGAAATCCATTGCTGAAGTTGAAGAAACATTATTGATAGCGATCCTGCTTGTTGTGACGATTATCTATTTGTTTTTCCGCGACTGGATCATCGCTATCAGGCCCCTGATAGATATTCCTGTTTCGCTGATCGGTGCATTCTTCGTTATGTACCTGATGGGATACACGATTAATGTATTGACTCTGTTGGCAATTGTTCTTGCTACCGGCCTTGTAGTGGACGACGGTATCGTAGTAACCGAGAACATTTATAAGAAAATGGAAAAGGGAATGAATAAATGGCAGGCAGCATTGCTGGGATCAAAAGAGATCTACTTTGCTGTCATTGCTACTTCAATAACGCTTGCAATAGTTTTTATACCGTTAATATTCTTACAAGGTTTTGTAGGAAGCCTGTTCCGGGAATTTGCTATTGTGCTGGCAGGTGCCGTTCTTATCTCCGCCTTTGTATCGCTTACGCTGACACCAGTGTTGAATGTTAAGTTAAGCCGCAAGGATGTTCATAAACATTCGTGGTTTTACAATAAGACAGAACCCTTCTTCCGTGCGTTGGAAAATGGCTATGGAAATGCATTAAAAAGGTTTATGAAAGTGCGGTGGATGGCCTTTATTATCATTTTAGCTTGTATAGGAACTTTTTTCCTGGTTGGCCGCACGCTGCAATCCGAAGTAGCGCCGATGGAAGATCGCAGTCGGTTCCGTATGCAAGTCACTGCAACCGAGGGAACGTCTTTTGATTATATGGATAAATATGTGATGAAGCTGGTCAATTACATGATGGATTCTATTCCTGAAAGAAGACAGGTCTTGTCAGTCACATCGCCCGGTTTTGGTGGCTCAGGTGGCGCTAACACAGGTTTTATTCGGGTCTCACTGGTAGATCCCAATCAAAGAGTGCGCACTCAGGATCAAATTGTAAGCAAGGTTAACCGGGACATGGCGAAATTCAATGAGGGGCGTGCCTTTGCCAACCAGGAACAAACGATACAGGTAGGAAGACGGGGGGGATCGGCAGTGCAATTTGTCATTCAGAATTCAGATTTCGAGAAGATCAAAAATATAATACCGAAATTCCTTGAAGCTGCAAATAAAAACCCTGTATTGCAAAATGCAGATGTCGATCTGAAATTCAATAAACCAGAGCTTCAGATAGACATTGACCGCTTAAAAGCAAGTGAGTTGGGTGTAAGCATTGAAGACGTGTCCCAGACATTACAACTCGCATATAGTAATCGCCGGCTCGGTGTTTTTATTAAAGATGGAAAACAATACCAGGTGCTGGGACAAGTTGCAAGAGGTGATCGTGATGAACCTTCTGATTTGAAAATGGTATTTGTCCGCAATAATCGCGGTGATATGATATCGCTTGATAATCTGATCACCATCAGCGATGCTACAGCAACACCTTCCATATACCATTTCAATCGTACCAAATCGGCTACGATCACAGCTAACCCGGCGCCTGGTAAAACGATCGGTGATGGAATTGATGCGATGAACGAAATAAAAAAGCAATTGCTTGATGATACTTTTACCACGGCGCTGGCCGGTTCCTCGAGAGACTACGCGGAAAGTTCAGGCAATACACTCTTCGCATTGGTCCTGGCGTTGATACTTATTTTCCTTGTACTGGCTGCGCAATTTGAAAGTTTTGCTGACCCTTTTATTATCATATTCACTGTGCCACTCGCCTTTGCCGGGGCTATATTGACATTAAAAATATTCGGCCATACCATTAATATCTTTTCCCAAATTGGTATGATCGTCCTAATAGGGCTTGTAACGAAGAACGGGATACTGATCGTTGAGTTTGCTAACCAAAACCGGTTAAAGAATGGAATGAAGAAAACCGAAGCCGCTATTTACGCAGCAACGCAACGTTTGCGGCCCATTTTGATGACGAGTCTTGCGATGTCGCTTGGGGCTTTACCTATTGCTTTATCTCTGGGTGATGCTTCCACCAGCCGCCGTCCTTTAGGTGTTGTAATTGTTGGTGGCATTCTTTTCTCATTAGTCCTCACATTATTCGTAATCCCGGCCATGTACTCCTTCCTTTCTACCAAAAAACAAAAGAGTGAAATTGAAAAAATGTCAGCAAAAATGAGAAAGGCTGACGAGGAAGAAGAGGAATCAAAGGCTGAAGAATTAGCTGTAAATACCCAATAATGATTTACAAATAATCAATGAAAAAGATTGCCCTGATAGTTTCTTTGTTAACCTGTTCTCTTGTCAACTCCCAAAAGCTGCTTCCGCTTGAAGAAGCCATAGCTACTGCGTTACAGCATAACTATGATATTCTTCTTTCAAAAAATGACTCGGCGATTGCGGCAATAGACTTTTCATACCGCAATGCGGTTTTCATCCCACGCCTGAATGCAAATGCCGGAACAATTTGGAACAATAATAACACCAAACAAACTTTGTCGGATGGTACTGAACGCAACAGGACGGGATTGAAATCTAATAACATCAATTCACAACTCGCTTTATCGTGGACATTATTTGATGGATTAAAAATGTTTATAACCCGGGATAAGCTGGCGCAGCTGGTAGAACTTGGAGATTTGGAGATAAAAAACCAGGTGGCAAGCACGATAGCAACCGTTATTAATAATTATTACAACATTGTGCAGCAAAAACAACAGCTCAAGTCTATCGAAGAGCAGATTTCGATTAATACCGAAAGAGTAAAGCTGGCACAAAACCGGCTCGATATCGGTGTTGGTATCAAACCTGACCTGCTTCAAAGTAAAATTGACCTTAATGTGCAAAAAGCCGCAGAACTCCTGCAGCAAACGTTGATAGCACAGTTACGGGAAGACTTGAACCGTGCCATGGGTGTTCCGCAATTCACCGTATATGAAGTAGTGGACAGTATTCCTATCAATGAGGCAATTGTGTTGGAAGAAACGTTGCGCGAGGCGGACAAGAATAATCCGGAATTGTTGCTGGCGAAAAAGAATATAGATATTGCGGGGTACACCTTAAAGGAAAGAAAGGCTGAGCAATTTCCAACCCTGTCATTTAACAGTGCTTATAATTTCAACCGAACTACCAACCAGGCGGTAATAAACAATTTTTCCACGTTATTTAATCAGAACCGCGGATTTAATTTCGGGTTGTCCGCTACGATTCCCATCCTGAATAACTTCAATACCCGTCGTTTGATCAGGCAAGCCCAATGGAACATCGATTACCAGCACATAGTTTATGAAAACCAGCGATCCGTAACAGCGCTAAGCGTCATCAAGGCCTATCACGCGTATGAGCTGCTAAAAAAAGCGCTGGAATTGGAAGAAGAAAATATAATATGGGCAAACGAGAACCTGGATATTGTTTTTCAAACATATCGGTTGAATTCAGCCACTTTATTGGAGCTGAAGCTGGCGCAGAATACCCAGGCAGAATCTTATAGACGCTTAATTGCGGCAAGATATAATACCAAAGTGGCCGAAACTGAATTGTTGAGATTGAAAGGTGACTTGGTAAGATAGGTTCCCTTTGCTGGCTTCCGCTTACTCATTTTGGCTATTTTTGACCAAATCATTTTATGAACCCTCTTGTCGGTATCATTATGGGCAGCGACAGCGACCTGGCAGTCATGGAGGCCGCTTCCGATGTACTAAAGCAATTTGGGGTTGCCCATGAAGTGACCGTTGTATCTGCCCATCGGTCTCCTTTACGTATGGTCGAATATGCACAAAAAGCCAAAGAAAGAGGTTTGAAAGTCATTATAGCGGGCGCCGGCGGAGCTGCGCATTTGCCAGGGATGGTAGCATCGATAACTTCATTGCCGGTCATCGGCGTGCCAATTAAGTCATCCAATTCAATCGATGGATGGGACTCCGTTCTGTCAATTTTGCAAATGCCAAATGGCGTGCCTGTAGCCACCGTTGCCCTGAACGCAGCAAAGAATGCAGGCATATTAGCTGCTGAGATTATCGGTTCGTGTGATGAAGCTATATCTCAAAAGATTGTCAACTACAAGAGCTCACTGAATAATGAGGTCGTTGAAAAAGTACAGAAGCTGAAGAAAGATGGCTGGGAGAATGGGTTTGATTGACATGCAAATGCCTCATCCCTTTTTTTCTTAATGACCGGTTTGCTCCGAAGGACTCCTTCGGAAGAACGCGATAAGAAAGTTCTGGTTTGTAAATCAATCCTTACCGGCTATCTTAAAAATACAAGGCTAGCCTTTTTTTCGTAATTTCATATCTATAAAAATTTGCCATTATGAGAAGCGTGTCCGCTGTACTAAGCCGCAAAGGCGGTAAGGTTGCATCTGTTCTCCCTTCAACTCCAGTCGCCGATGCCCTGCAAATAATGGCTGATAAAAATATCGGCTCGGTCGTAGTAATGGAAAATGACCAGTATCTCGGGATTATGACCGAAAGAGACTATTCACGCAAAGTGATTCTGAAAGGAAAAAATTCAGCCGATACTACAGTCTCCGAGATCATGTCCAGTGACCTGCCTTCGGTGAAGCCTTCTGATACCATCGATCATTGCATGCAACTGATGACGCATCAAAACATCCGCTACATGCCTGTTTTTGACAGTGGCAAATTAGCCGGCATTATTTCTATGAGTGATGTGGTGAAGGAAACGATACTTGCACAGAAGGATACAATTGATCATTTGCAGAATTATATTCAGAGCTGATGGTGAGTGGTGAGTGGTGAGTGGTGAGTGGTGAGTCGTGAGTAACGCTTCTAATTAACACTGTACCTACTCATCACAAGGCACTCCCGACTATCGACTCAGGACTCCCGACTGCACTCTCTACCTCTCTTCCAGAACGACAAACTCTTGCTCCAGCGTTAACGAATGCTCATATAGTTTCAGGATAAAGTCTTTTCCCCATTTCGCATAATAATATAGCATATTGTCATACCTCTCCTGCAAGCCATCGCCGGGGAACAGCTTTGATTTGATAGTATGTATCTGTCGTTGCTGATCAGTAAACTTTCTTTTTTCAGCCCTTAACATCTTTTTTTCTAGTTCATGTAAACGGTGAACAGCATTAACCTTTAATGCATCCACATGTTTCGATAAAGTAAGATCCACCTGGCCGGCCTGTTTCTTGAAAAGCTCATATAATTGTTCCATCTGTGTCAGGGAACCATTCAATTTGGTTTCGTTCTTACTTTCTTTCGCCACGAGTTTATTGAGCAATTCCTGTTCAGGTAAAAAAAGATCGTCAATTGCCAATCCTATTTTGCGGATCTTCTCCTGCCATGTCTTTTCGACGATCAGGAAAGAATTTCGCAACAATAGCACGGGAAATGGCACTTTATAATAAGTAAACAATTCACCATACTGCAGCCAGTAAGCGATTTCTCCTCCCCCACCTATAAAAACAACATCCGGCAAAATCGTTTCCTGGAAAATGCCCCGCAGAATAACATTCGGGCTGAATCGTTCAGGATGTTCATTCAATTCCTCCTTCAGCTCTTCCTCTGAAAACTCAATGTTCCCTTTTCCCTGTACCTTGTAGCTGCCATCCTTTTTTACAATTCTTTCCCGAATCCCCTCACTCAAATAAAACAAATTGACCTCCCGTGGATTCGCTTGTACCTTATAACCGGCCGCCTGGATCTTTTCAATAGTCTTACCGACTAGCTCGGAAGGCTGTTGCTGCAGCAGATCATCTTCAAAAATTGAAACCGCCTGCTTTTTCAGTTGAGCATTGTCCGGAATCAAAACGATAAGGCCGAATTCGCCAAAAACTGCATTTACAAATTGGAATGTCGCGTCCTGAATTAAAACATCCTTCTGGAAATATTGCTTTACCAACCGGGTTATTTCATTTCCGAAGGGAAGAACCGCCAGTTGCCCCTCTGCCGTATTGATTAGTTGCAGAAAAGCGGTATCCACTTTCATTCTGCCAACGGCCCCGGTCTGCTTTGTTTCCCAGACTAATTTCTTACCATCGAGATGAATATGACCCAGCTCATCCAGGTCGGCATCTTCGGATCCCATGTAATAAACGGGTACAAAATCATACTTAGGCAAACTGCTTTTCAAGTGTTCAGCCAGTTTAATTGCATGAACGATCTTATAAATGAAATATAATGGTCC